>JAZRNJ010000055.1:0-9582 GCA_045648125.1 Acutalibacteraceae bacterium | reverse complement strand
TGGAATGTGATTTTTTCATCTCTTGCCAATGATTCATCTTCTGGGAACAGTTCGATAAATTCATCAAGAGTAACGCCAAAAATATCGAATTTTGCGTGTGATGGAGCATTTTTTGCAAAAGCTTTAACACACCAGTCAATTCTGTCTTTACCGGCTCTGTAACCGATATGTCCTGAATATACATATCTCAGAATTCCATCATTCACATATTCAGGCAGATTCTGAAATCTCTTGTCTGTAGACACTGTAAGGGAAGGCACTACAATGCAATTACAATTATGCTCCTTGGTATAATAATCATAGAGAAATTTACTGATTGTAATAACATTTTTTATCCTGGGTTTTAATATTTTAACATAAATTTCTTCGTCATATTTTTTGTATGTTCTCCTTATAATATTGCCAACAAAGAAATCAAACCAGTCTTCCGTATCAGAAACCATATGAATACCGTTCTTCTTTGCAAATCGCATGAGACCATAAAAGTTTGTTGAACCGATGCTACAACATACAATAGAATGAACGCCTATATCAAAATATTCAGATATTACTTTTGTGAGGTTTTTGTATGTAACCATATCCTTTACCCAGTCAGTATTAGAAACAGGATACGGAACATTATAACAATCAAAACCGTTTACTTTGAAATGTGTTTCTTTAATATTTTTTGAAGTACTTTTGTCTTTGCTGTAGCCTATAAGAACGGGTGTATATCCTGCTTCCCTCAGAGCAATGCAATTAGCAAGAACCCTGTGTGCAAGTGCATTTATATCGGGTAACTCAATATGAGCGATATAAAAAACAACCTTACCATTTTGTTTGTTATTTTTTTTCATCACACTACCTCACAAAATTAAATATATTATCAAAACATTTTATCATATTTTATATAAAAGGTCAATCTACGCTGCTTCTTTATTTTTAATTCCGATTTCATTAAACTCGCTAATGCCTGATTCAACAAGAGACATTGTTCTTTCATAGGATTCATTAGCAGATGCTAATGAATAGTCACTGAGGTTAAATGATTTTTTCCAATCAGTTACCGACTTATCCAAAGGTATAACTCGGTAATTACCATCTGATAAATTTACCCATGTTGGAATAGCTTCAACAGATTTTACACTGACTCTTCCGTCACCGTATTTTTCAAAATTCACAGTGAAAATCAGACCGTCTTCTGTATTACCTGTAGAAAGGTTCATAAGGTGTTTTCGCTGATTAGATATGAAATTACCTAAAGAATATAAACAAACGGTTCTCTTGCCTGAAATTTCGGATTTTATGACCTTTACAGGCTCAACAACATGAGGATGACCTCCTATAATAACATCAACACCTAAATCACACATTTTTTGCGCCATTGTTTTCTGATATTCGTTTGCATTAAGAAGATATTCAGTACCCCAATGAGGATAGGCAACAATTATTTCAGCGCCATCATTTTTCATAAGACTGATTTTGTTTTCCAAATCTGAATAAAACAAATCAAGTTTATCATAATTAAAAGAATTAATAAGGTTTACTGCGTTTTTATCAACGAGAATACCGTTAATTGCTTTGTTACCCTCACCTGTTGACGGTGTTTCATAAGTGTAATTAACGATACCGATATTTATACCATTCACGTCGACAACATTGTAAAGTTTTTCAGAATTATCTTTTGCAACGCCAGCATATGTCAGTCCCATATTTTCAATCACACCAATTTTACGGATAAAACCTGCATATCCGCAGTCATAAGTATGGTTATTTGCAAGTGCTAACATATCTACACCCATGTTTTGAGCCGATGTAACTATAGAATCAGGACAATTAAAAAGTGGATAACCTGAATATTTCATACCATTATCGGTACCACCCAAAGAAACCTCAAGATTAGCAACACAATAATCAGCCTTTTCAAGATATGGTTTTACATACTGAAAAATCGGATTGAAATCATATTCACCGCTTGAAGTGTAAGCACTGTTGAAAACAGGTGCATGAATGAGCAAATCACCCACACTTGACAAAGACGCAGTTGCCATTACTTTATCCGGTGAAACATTACTTTTGTCAGATGATGTAACATCAGGCGAAACATCTACAGGCTCGTTTCTGTAAGGTAAATCAACAAAATTTGAAATGATAAACAATACTGAAACAGAAATAATAATTGTAAGAAGAAATGCTTTGAGAAAACGCTTTGCAGGATTTACAGATTTACTTCCTGACATCTCAAAACCTCCTGAAATTATAATTTTTTAAGTTTAGCATAAGCAGCCATAATTTTCTTTGTACTTGCTTTTTCAAAAGCAATTTCAAGGAAATAGTCTCCACCTACAGGCTGCACAGAAAGAATAACTCCTTTTCCGAATGCATTGTGTAAAACAGTATCGCCAACTTTATATGTTTCTTTTGAACCTGAGGAAGATGTACTTTTCGGAGAAGGTTCAGTTTTAGCACCATAATGTTTTGGAATAGAATATGATTTTTCTGTTTTAGTTTCCTGAGGCTGGAACATAATTTTCTGAGCTGTTGTAATACTGCTTTTGGAAATATTATCAATAAGTTCAGGTGGAATTTCTGATACAAAACGAGAGGGTCTGTTATGGGTTGTTGAACCAAAAAGAAGTCGCGTTTTTGTAGCAGTCATGTATAACTTTTCTTTTGCTCTTGTTATACCGACATACGCAAGTCTTCGTTCTTCCTCAACTTCCGAAGGCACATACATTGATTGCATTCCCGGGAAAATCCCCTCTTCCATACCTGCCATAAATACAAAAGGAAATTCAAGACCTTTAGCAGAATGAAGTGTCATCAAGGTTACAGTGTCAGCTTCTGCATTATAATTATCAATATCTGTCATAAGTGAAACTTCTTCAAGGAAAGTACCAAGAGTAGCATCTTCAACTTCATCCTGATGTTTAAGTAAGTTCGATGACAATTCGTTAAGGTTTTCTGTACGATCAACGTATGTTTCTTTATCAAGAGCAAGTGACTCAAGATAACCACTTTCAGTCATTATAAGTTCAAACAATTCATGAAGTTTAAGTGATTCTGCTTTATATCTGACTTCTTCCATCATAGAAATAAAGCTGTTTATTTTACTTGCAGCACGTGAAAGAACAGGATAATCTTCAGCACTTTTCAGCACTTCATAAAGACTTGTACCAAGTCCACCGGCAATTTCAAGTGCGTGATTGATAGTTGTATCACCGATTCCCCTCTTAGGTTCATTGATAATCCTTCTCAGACGGATATCATCTGAGGGGTTATTAATTACTGTCAGATATGCAAGAGCATCTTTGATTTCTTTACGTTCATAGAATCGATGTCCTCCGATAACTCTGTAAGGTACAGCGGAGCGTACAAGAGCATTTTCAATAGCATTTGACTGTGAGTTCATACGATAAAGAATTGTGTGGTCAGACCATTTTCTGCCATCAGAAACGTTGTCAATGATAGTATCGGCAATAAATCTGCCTTCTTCCCTTTCATCATAGGAAATTGAAAGAGTAATCAGATCACCTTCACCATTGTCAGTCCAGAGGTTTTTACCTTTTCTGCCTTCATTATTCGCAATAACGGCATTTGCCGCATCAAGAATATTCTGAGTAGAACGGTAATTCTGTTCAAGACGAATCACTTTTGTATTTCTGTATCTTTCTTCAAACGAAAGAATATTTTCAATAGTAGCACCTCTGAATCGGTAAATACTCTGGTCATCATCACCCACAACGCAGATATTTCTGTGTTTCGCAGCAAGAAGTTCTGTGAGCCTGTATTGAACATGGTTAGTATCCTGATATTCGTCAACCATAACATATCTGAATTTATTCTGATAATAAGCAAGTACATCGGGACATTCTTCAAAAAGTCTTACTGTGTTTACAATAATATCATCAAAATCCATTGCATCAGCATTTTTAAGCATCTGCTGATACTTTGTGTAAGCACGTGAAATCATCTGAAGTCTGATATCTCCACCTGCATTTTTAGCATATTCAGAAGGAGAAATCAATGAATCTTTAGCATGACTGATTTCATTAAGTACAGTTTTAACAGGGAGCATTTTATCGCTGATTTCAAGCTGTCTCATGCACTCTTTCATCATACGTTTGCTATCATCTGTGTCATAAATAGTAAAACTTGAAGAAAATCCGATTTTATTACCATCACGTCTCAAAACTTTCGCACAGAAAGAATGGAAAGTGCTTGTCCATATATCTTCACCCTGAGCACCGAGGAGATTATCAAGTCTTTTTTTCAATTCACCTGCTGCTTTATTAGTGAAAGTTATTGCAAGAATTTGCCACGGTTTTGCAGCGTCAACACAAAGCAAATCTTCAATATCAAAAATATCAGTTGTCTTTCCGTCAAGATAGTCCTGCATCAATTCAAGGTCATAGTCACTTACCTGAAAATAGCAATCTTCAGAGTTATAAGCCTTGCCAAATTTTATCAGATTATAAATCCTGTTTACAATTACAGTTGTTTTACCGCTACCTGCACCTGCAAGGATAAGAAGAGGTCCGTCTGTGTGCAGAACTGCTTCCATCTGCATTTTATTCATTCGGGAAAATTCTTTTTCAATTATTTTCTTTCTTAATTCTAAAAACTTATTCATGGTTTCACCTTTAATTTATGTTATCAACATATTTTATCATTTTCAGACAAAATATTCAATATAAATATTGAACTAAAAACAAAGAACTGATATAATATTTTAAAATTAATACGGAGGGAACATTATGAGATGTGTTATAATCGGTGGTGCTGATATAAACAATTACGAAAAAATCAGAAAGCATCTGAAAAATGATGATTATAATATTTTCTGTGACTGCGGTCTGAAGCACAAAGATGAACTGAATATTGAACCACATCTTATTGTTGGTGATTTTGACTCACATGACAAGCCCAAAACAACTACAGAAACAATTGTCCTTCCAAGAGAAAAAGACGATACAGACACCTTTTTCGCAGTAAAAGAGGCTATCAGAAGAGGATATGATGAATTTCTCCTTATTGGTGCTGTTGGTAACAGACTTGACCATACACTTGTAAATGTTTCCATACTCAATTATCTTTACGAAAACAACAAAAAAGGTATAATTATTGATGACTATTCAGAAATGGAAATTATTTCTGATGAAGTGGCAGAAGTTACAGATGATTACTCATATTTTTCACTTCTTAACTTATTCGGCATCAGCGAAGGTGTTACAATTAAAAACGCAAAATTCCCATTAGAAAACGGCACTATTACTCCTGAATATCAATATGCCACAAGCAATGAAGTGTTAAAAGGACATACAGCAGAAATTTCCGTTAAAAAAGGTAAATTACTCTTAATAAAAGTAAAATGAGCAGTGATAACCACTGCTCATTAATTTTTTGCTCTTGTATAATTCCTAAAGTCATTTTGCGTTGCAAAACGACAGCTCCCTTGTGTAAAGAGAGCTGTTGAAAATTTGTAAAATTATTTAGTTTTACCAGAGTGTTGAAACACCTTTTGCATGAGAGTTGATACGTGCAACGTCGATTGTGTTAACTTTGCCGTCACCGTTTACGTCTGCACAGGCAAGACTGTAATCAGAAAGTATTGAAACACCTTTCGCATGAGAATTAGCACGGGCAACGTCAATTGTGTTGAGCTTACCGTCACCTGTAACGTCACCATTCTGGCACAGTTTGAATTCAAGTGCAACTTCACCATTCGTTGCTGAGACAAGATAATTTCTTGTTGCATAAGTCGCTTTTGAAACAGATACTGTGTATTCACCGTCAGCAATGTTATCAAAAGAAACGTCTTTCAAATCACCGTCAATGATTTTCTCTTCAACAACCTTGCCGTCAGCGTCCGTAACAGTTACTGTAATACCCGTTGCAGGGATTTCTTCCTCGTCTGTGGTTTTACAAGCAGAACATGTTCTGACTTTTTTACCTTTTTCTGTAATGGTAGGTTCAACAGTAACTTCCCAAGCACCGTAACTGTGACCTTTGGCAGTAACATAATCATCAACATGGTTGTCACCACAATCCACACATGTGTATGTTGCGTAACCACGCTCAGTACATGTAGGAGGTGTAATAACTGAGTCATAACTGTGACCCAAAGCCTCTACTGTTTCAGTGTAACTATCACCACAGAAGCAATTATAAGTTTTTATGCCTTTGTCTATACAAGTTGCTTCTTTGGTTATTGATGAAGTGTAAAAATGTTTGTGTCCGTCACCTGTAAAATGTACTGTTGCAGAAAGTAATTCTTCATTATCGGTATCAATTATAATTTTATTCCATTCTTCTTCGGTGCCCATAAAATAGACATCCGTGAGATTATTACAACCACCAAATGCATAATACTCTATATCGGTAATACTGCTTGGTATTATAACAGAGTTAAGATTTATACAGTCACTAAACGCTCTTGCACATATGCTTGTTACACCATCTGGAATTGTAACTGATGCAAGACCTGAGCAAGATGAAAATGTACCCCAATCGATATTTATAACACTATCAGGAATTATAACGCTGCTAAGATTATCACAATCTTCAAACGTTTTACTTGCTATTACTTTTGTCCCATCCTTTATGATGTATTCCCCTGTTAAACTTTCGTCTGCTTTAATGAGGTACTTACCGATATACAAAACATTATTTTCCCAATTAACAGCATCGTCATAATATGCAGTGCCATCAAATGCATTATAACCTATACTTGTAATACTATTCGGAAGCTCTATAGATTCGAGGTTTCGACACTCATTGAATGCATTATCACCTATAGTTATAACACCATTCGGAATTGCAACTACAGAAAGTTGATAACAATTTTCAAAAGTACCGTCACCAATACTTGTAACTCCCTCAGGAATTACTATTGATGTAAGTCTCATACAATCATAAAACGCACGTTCACCTATATTTGTTACACTATCAGGAAGCGTAACAGAAATAAGATTTTCACAATCACGAAACGCATAATCAGCAATTGTTTTTGTTCCGGAAATTATAGAATATTCTCCGAACAAATTTTCATTTGCTTTAATCAAATGATTATTGATGTACAAAACATTACTTTTCCAATTTTCAGAATTATTATAATATGCTGTATTTATAAATGCATTACAACCTATACTTGTTGCACTGTCAGGAATTATAATAGATTCAAGGATTGTACAATTATAAAAAGCATAATCACCAATACGCTTGACACTATCAGGAATTATAATTGATTTGAAGCTTGTGCAATTATAAAAAACATATCCACCTATATTCTTAACACCATCAGAAATTGCGACAGACTCAAGGTTTGTACAATTATAGAAAGCATAACTACCAATGTTTGTGACAGAGTTCGGAATGTTAATTGATTTTAAACGATCATATCCCGCAAAAGCAAAATCATTTATTTCTGAAACTGTGTCCGGAATAATGATATCTTCCTGTAAAACACCATTTATATAAAAATTCTTTGCGTAATAAAGCGGATTTGAAAGGCAATCATCATAAAACTCGGTAAAAGTTATATCACACCACGAATTTATATCACCAATATAATATACGTCTTCAAGACTTGTGCAGTTATCAAAGACATAGTCACTTAAAGTTGTAACACTTTTGTCGATTGTAACCGAAGTAAGACTTGTACAATTTCTGAATGCAGCAAAACCTATGGTTGTAACACTATCGGGAATTACAATAGATTTAAGACTTGTGCAATCTCTAAACAAAGATTCACTTAAGAACGTAATACTATTCGAGAGTACAACTGAACTAAGGTTAGAACACTCCTTGAACGCATATGGTTCAATATTCATAACACTATCAGGAATAGTAACCAAAGTGATTTCCGAGCAACCTCTGAATGCAGAGTGAGCAATTGTTTTTGTACCAGGCTTAACCACATATTTTCCGGATATTGTTGTTTTTGCTTTAATCAAATGATTGCCAACATACAAAACATCGTTTTCCCAATTGTTTGAGTTATTGTAATATGCAGTGTTATTAAATACATTAGAACCTATATTCGTAATACTATCTGGAACTGTGATTGAGGTAAGACCTGTACAATTGCAGAACGCATAATCCCCTATATTTGTTAGACTATCAGGTATCACAATAGAAACTAAACTTTTGCAATTATAAAAAGCTGATTCACCAATGCTGATTATATCACCTGTAAAAATAACTTTTTCAAGATTTGTACAATTATAAAACATATAATCTCTTACTGTCGACATATTTTTTGACAAAGTAATAGACGTAATATTCTTACCAAAAGAGTTTTCTACCTGTGTTACAGTATCGGGTATTTTATAGTCACCTTTTCTGTTATTTGGATACTGTTCCAGTATTGTCTTATCTTTGTTGAACATTACCCCATATTCGTCATTGCTATAGTATTCATTATCGTCATCAACTAAAATTCGTTCAAGTTTTTCGCAACCAACGAATGCATTATACCCAATATTTTTAACACCTTTTCCGATCTCAATTGACTTTAAATTAGTACACTCCATAAAAGCCCCAACACCTATATTGCTAACACTATCAGGAATTCGGATAGTTTCCAAACTATAGCAATACTCAAAAGCATAACCTTCTATCGTAGCTACACTATCAGGAATTATAATTGAACGCACACTTTCACAACCCACAAAAGCACTATTACCAATAATTGTAACTCCATTCCCAATTGTCACAGATTGGATATTACGACAATATGCAAAAGCATTTTCCCCTATTTTCGTTACATTATCATTAATTATAACGGTATTAATATTTTCTTGATAATAGCCCCAAGGACCATGCCAGAAAAAATCTTCCATTTCTCCTTCACCGGAAATTGTCAGGACACCTGTTTCAAAATTCAATTCCCAGGTAACATTTTCACCGCAATAACCAGTCAAAACAGATAGTATCGGGATTACTGCAGTTTCTAAAACTGTACCGCAAACTGTACATTTCTTTACTTTTTTGCCTTCGGTTTCTATTGTAGCATCAGTAACTATTTCCCACTCACCTGCGATATGGTCGTTTAATGGCTTTGTCTCTTTATATGTGTCATTACAATAAGAACATTTGTAAATTGTATAACCCTGGTTTAAACACGTTGAAGAAACTTCTTCATATACAGAATAATCATGTTTATCTGCAGAAGCAGGAGTTGTTTCTGTATACGTTTTGTTACAATGCTTACATGTGTAAGTTATTGCACCTTCGTCAATGCAAGTAGGCTCACTTCTACTTATTTCTTCATATTCATGTTTTTCTTCAGATGCAGGGATAGTTTCCGTATATGTTTTATCACAATGAATACATTTGTAAGTTACTTCACCATCGTCTACACATGTAGGCTCTTTAGTTACTTCTGAAACGTATTCGTGGTGACCTTCACACTTTTCAGCGTTATTGATATTCTTTGCAAAACGTTCATTCGGAAGTGTTTTAAAGTGATTGATAATATTGTTGTATTCTTCAAGAACAGAAGTGTTTCCATCACTGCACACTTTTTCACCCATAACAAGAATATACATATACATTACATCAACAAAATAAGATGAGTCTGCTATAGGCTTAAATATATCA
>JAZRNJ010000054.1:0-3714 GCA_045648125.1 Acutalibacteraceae bacterium | reverse complement strand
ACGGAATTGTTGAAGAAGATTTCCTTTCAGCTGAACTTGAATGTGTTCCTGCAATGAAAGTCTGTGATATCGGTTTTGACAGAAGTCTTATCGGTGGCTATGGTCACGATGACCGTGTATGTGCATATCCTTCACTTATGGCGGCTGTTAACTGTGAAAATCCTGAATTCACCTGCCTTACAGTTCTTACAGATAAGGAAGAAACAGGCTCAGACGGAAATACAGGTCTTAAATCATTCTATCTTCCTTACTTTATTGCAGACCTTGCACGTCAGGCGGGAGTTCAGGCACATGACGTTCTTTCAAAGTCTGAATGTCTCTCAGCTGATGTAAATGCAGCTTTTGACCCCACATTCCCTCAGCCATTTGAAAAGATGAACACATCTTTTGCTAACAGAGGTATTGTTGTTACTAAGTACACAGGCTCAGGTGGCAAAGGCGGTACTTCAGATGCAAGTGCTGAGTTTGTAGGTAAAGTCCGCAGAACATTTGATGATGCAGGTGTTATCTGGCAGATGGGTGAACTTGGTAAGGTTGATGCAGGCGGTGGCGGTACAGTTGCAAAGTACGTTGCAAACCTTGATGTTGATGTAATTGATGTAGGTGTGCCTGTTTTGTCAATGCATGCACCTTTTGAGGTGGTTTCAAAAATTGATGTTTATATGGCATACAAAGCTTTTTCGGCATTTTTTAATTTGAAAGATTAATATAAAAGCGAAGCGTTTTCGGTGTAATATACGAAGACGCTTCGCTTTTTTTGTGCGTTTTTCTTAAAAAACAAAAAATAAAACACAAGATATAGGTCAGGAGATGAAAAAACACCAAACAAGTTATACAAAATAAACAAAAAAGCAAAAAAAATTCAAGAAAAGGTTGAAATAATCATTAAGAAGTGGTAAACTTATTATGTCTAAAAGTCTATATGTTAGACAAATAATTTTCAGAAAGGAAAATGCAAAAAATGAGTAAGAAATCATTACCCAAAAAACTGCTCTCAGTTCTTCTTGCTGTTTTAATGCTTACAAGCATGTTCTCAGTAGGCTTCAGCGGAATTATTGCAGAAGCAAAAGTAGGTGGCGGTTATGAAGCAATTAATCCTACTGTGGTTAAGTTCTATCAGACTGCTGAACAGGCTGTAGGCACAAGTGTCAACACAAGCCTTACTGTTCAGATAGCTAATTCAGCTTACCGCGTTAAGATTAATTCAATTTCAGCAACAATGCCTTACAATAGTAATGCAACTCTTTCCGTTTCCTACTCAGCAGGTGCAGTGGTAACAGGAACATCAACATTTGGTGTTACAGGTTCTATCGCTTCATCTGTAAACTCAGCGGTCAGATACACCATTAACTATGATGTACAGGACACAAGCGGAAAAACAATTTGGAAGAACCTTACAGGTTACGGCTATGGTGCTGTATCAGGTTCAGGATCACAGCAGGGCGCTGTAGGTTCTAATTCAGGCAGACCTGCCGATGCCGGTGATCGTTACGAATGGGGTCATTTCGATGAAGTCAACTCTGTCTATGTTCAGCAGGAAAGCTTCACATTGACATCAAGACAGCGTACAACAAAGAACGCTATCTCCGGTGCAAGTTCAGCGACACGTACAATCACTATTACCGGTAACGCCCCACCCACATTAACAACTAATAACGTCACATGGGATTACGTTGAAATGTACGGTGAAAAGGACGTATACACGGACTGGTTTGTGTACACAACACCTCCCTCAGGTTATTATAACTTTACTATCGTTTATGATAACGCAAACTGGTTCGGTGTTCAGATGTACTACCGTGCATCAGGCGACCAGTCACAGGCAAAAGCATACCTTAAAGCTACTCTTGGTGATGACATTGGTTACTATGTGCAGAAGGGTCATTACACAGATGCTTCATGGAATGCATACATAAGTGCTCTTGACGCAGCAGCACAGGTTGCTTACGCTGTACAGAATGCATCAACAGGCTTCCAGCAGGCTTGTAATCTTGCACAGACAGCTGACGAGAACCTTCTTGCCGCATTTAACGCTCTTGTGAACAAAGGTTGCGATTACAAGACATACCATGTAGGTGATGTTGCTAAAGCAGCAACATGTACAGAAATGGGTCAGACAAGATATACTTGTCTCTGTGGTGCAACAATTACTGAAACTAATATTGCAGCACTCGGTCATAAAGCCGCTGCAGCAGTAAAAGAAAAAGAAGTTGCTCCCACATGTACACAGGATGGTTCATACGACAATGTAGTTTATTGTTCAGTATGTAAAGCAGAACTTTCAAGAAACAAAGTAGTTGTTCCGAAACTTGCTCATCCTTACAAAGCAACAGTAGTAGCTCCTACTTGTACAGCAGACGGCTATACAAAATGGACTTGTCCTGATTGTGGTGATAACTACAAAGACAGTACAAAACCTGCTCTCGGTCACGAATGGGGCGAATGGAATACAATTCAGGCTCCCACTTGTACAGTTGACGGTGTTAAAATCAGAAACTGTGTAAGAGGTTGTACGGATTCAGGTATTGTTCCTGCAACAGGCCACTCAGGTGAATGGACAATTTTAGTTCAGCCCACTTGTGAAGGCGAAGGTGTAAAAACAAGAAAATGTACTACTTGTGGTACAATTGAAGAAAACGTTGTAATTCCTGCAAACGGTCACACAGAAGGTGCAATTGTTGTAGAAAACAACATTGATCCCGATTGTGTAAACACAGGTTCATATGACAACGTAGTTTATTGTACAGTATGTGACAAAGAACTCAGCCGTGCGAAAGTTACAGTTGATGCTCTCGGACATACAGCAGGTGATGTTGTTGTAGAAAACAACGTAGATCCTGATTGTGTAAACGACGGTTCATACGACAATGTAGTTTACTGTACAGTATGTAATGCAGAACTTTCTCGCAAAACAGTTGTAGTAGATAAACTCGGTCATAAAAAAGGTGCAGAAGTTATTGAAAATAATGTAGAACCTGACTGTTTAAATAAGGGTTCTTACGATACAGTAATTTACTGTACAGTATGTGATGCAGAACTCAACCGTGTAAAAACAGAAGTTCCTGCTCTCGGTCATACAGAAGGTGCAATCGTTGTAGAAAACGATGTTAAACCTACATGTACAGAAAAAGGTTCATACGATAACGTAGTTTATTGTACAGTATGTGATGCAGAACTTTCAGGTAAAACAATTGAAGTGGAAGCATACGGTCATGAATACAAACCCGCTGTAGCATCTCCCACATGTACAGAAAAAGGTTATACAGTATACACATGTACAGTATGTGATGACGAATACATTGCAGATTATGTAGATGCACTCGGTCACACATACGAAAGTGAAGTTGTTAAAGCTCCCACATGTACAGAAATGGGTCAGACTAAGTATACATGTTACTGCGGTGACACATATACAGCAACTGACATTGATGCACTCGGACATACAGAAGGTAAAGCAGTAATCGAAAATAACGTAGACCCTGATTGTGAAAACACAGGTAAATACGATACAGTAGTTTACTGTTCAGTATGTAAAGCAGAACTTTCAAGAGTTGAAACAATTGTAGATGCTCTTGGTCATAAAGAAGGTGACATTGTTGTAGAAAACAATGTAGCACCTGACTGTGAAAATGAAGGTTCATACGACAACGTAGTATATTGTACAGTATGTGACAAAGAACTCAGCCGTGAAACAATCACAGTTGACGCACTCGG
>JAZRNJ010000053.1:0-8026 GCA_045648125.1 Acutalibacteraceae bacterium | reverse complement strand
AGTGTTAAGCCTCACTCAATTTTAAAAATCATCAACTGGGGCAGCAGAGTCATCACTCTGCATGAAGACGGCACTTATGAAAGTAAGGTTTTGACAGGATATGAACTCGCAGAAGATAAAAACTCTGAAATTATCGATGTCGGCGGTGTTTCATGGTTTGAGATTATATTCACTAAAATCTGGAAAGCGTTTATAAAAGTTTCTCTTGTTTTCTGGAATTTTGCGACAAATTGTTTCTACGACTTTTAAGTTGTGATTTTATATATAATTTTGCATTTGATATGTTAAATTTTTACATAGTATAAAATCACCATACATAACATCAATCTGACAATTGTCGGAAGAAAAACAACCCATAATTTAAATATTAAGTTTATAACCATATTTTGTATCAAAGGTGGAGTAGTTAGACACAGCAGACCGAAGGATATCAGTATCCTTCGGTTTTTGTTTTTTCTTTTAATTGTCAAATTACAATTTCTGCTACTTGCAACAGTTCAAAAAAACTATTGCACTTTACTTTAAATGGGTGGTATAATTATCTCGATAAATATACAGAAATCCGCATAGGAGGTAACGCTATGCACACAAGACAATTTACAAATACGATATTTATGCTTAAATCTGTCACAGACACTATCTGTAACAGTTTTATTATCACCACAGAAGACGGCAAATTATTGGTTATTGACGGTGGATATGAAAGTGAAACACCTTACTTCCTGAAAAAACTGAAAGAAATTTCCGGAGAAAACAGAGTGCACATTGATGCGTGGTTTTTGACACATCCCCACAGCGACCATGTAAACTGCTTTTTTGACGTTATGGAAAATCACGCTGATGAGGTTGATGTTGAAAAGATTTATTTTAATTTTCCGTCACGTGGATTTTTTGAGGGTAATGACGAATCAGCAGCGGAAACCATGGACGATTTTTACCGTGTGTTGCCTTTGGTTGCAACAAAAACACGCATTCTCTGTGGCGGTGACACACTGCAGACAGGCTCTGCTAAATTTTATATTTTGTATTCACAGGATTTTGAAATCAAAAACTGCAACAATTCCTCTCTCGTTTTCCGTATGGAACTTGGCGGTAAAAGTGTTATGTTTACAGGTGACAGTGAAGAACCTGCAGGAGAAAAAATTCTACGACTCTGGAAAGATTCGGGACTGCTTGACTGTGATATCTGTCAGATGTCACACCATGGTCAGGGCGGACTGAGCCGTGATTTTTATGAGGCAGTTTCACCTGAAATCTGTCTGTGGCCGACACCATCCTGGCTTTGGACAAACCGTGACGGAAACGGTCCGTATAAAACACTTATCACACGCAGTTGGATGGAAGAACTTGGTGTGAAAACCCATTATGTTATGAAAGACGGCACACAGGTTATTAAACTGTAAAAAACTAAAATTATGACGTGGATATGGTATAACCACAGATAATATCATGGAGGTTTCTATGCAAATTTTACAGACAGTTATTTCTTATCTCGCAATTGCAGGAGCTTTTCTTTCTTCACTTTTTTCCTGGGGTAAAACAGCAATGATACCATTTACAAATGATTATAAAATCCCTGACAGTATTCCTGAATATAGCGTGATTTCCACTGATGAAAAAAACGACTGGAAATCAAAGTGGATATGGGATGAAGAAAACCTTACGGAGAAAAATGTCTGGATGTGCTTTAATAAAAAAGTAACTCTTGATAAAATTCCTGATAAACTTATTGCTGATATATCAGCCGATTCAAAATATTGGCTTTATATAAACGGAGAAAATGTTGTTTTTGAGGGAAGTGTGAAAAGAGGTCCTTCAAAAAACAGTGGCTATTATGACAGCATAGATATTGCACCTTATCTCAGAAATGGTGAAAATTCAATTTCTGCTTTGGTATGGTATTGGGATGACGAAACAAGTTATTCATACAACAGTAGCGGTCAGGGTGGTTTCATTTTTCAAGCAGAAAATGAGGACGTCACCATACTTTCTGACAAAAGTTGGAAGGTAAAAAGAAATGACGCTTTCATTGACTCCCCTTTTTATCTCCCTAATTACAGACTGCCTGAATACAGCATTTATTTTGACGCAAGGAAAGATATCGGTAATTGGATAAACAAAGACTATGACACTTCTCAATGGGAAAACGCATCAGAGTATGCTGTCGGTGGTGAAGGCACTTACGGCAGTCTTTTTCCGAGAGGAATACCTTTTCTGAAAGATTACGGTCTTAAAAATTATGAAAATTCAGAGGATTACGAAAACTATACCGTAAAAAAACTTTTCGGTGAAAAAATCACAGTAGATATTCCATACAATGCACAGCTTACTCCCTATCTTAAAATCATAGCACCCGAGGGTAAAAAAATCCGCATTACAACAGAAAACACTTTAATCGGTGCAGTTTCAACTACCTATATTACTAAAGAAGGAGAACAGGAATTTGAATCTCCCGGGTGGTTTAACGGAGAACATATTACTTACAAAATACCGAGAGGTGTTACGGTTGTTTCCCTTAAATACCGTGAAACAGGATATGACAGTTCATTCTGTGGTGATTTTAAGTGCGATGATGAATTTCTGAATTCCTTGTGGCAGAAGTCTCTTCGTACTCTCTATGTGACAATGCGTGACAATTTTATGGATTGTCCTGACAGAGAAAGGGCACAATGGTGGGGTGATGTTACAAACGAAATGATTATGACAATGTACTCCATGGACAGTAATTCCTACCTGCTTTATCAGAAAGGTGTAGAAGCAATGCTTTCTCACATTGACGAGACAAATGTGCTTCAGACTGTGGTACCTATAAGTGGTGACTATTTTGAACTTCCCGTTCAGCAATTAGCCGGAATTGTAGGCTTCCTCACCTACTATGAATATACCGGTGACAAGGCTTTTCTCGAAAAAGTTTATAACGCTTCCATTAATTACCTGAAGTTATGGGGAACAGATGAAAACAATCTTGTTGTTCATCGTGAAGGCTCCTGGGATTGGCCTGACTGGGGCAAAAAGGCAGATATGACTGCCATTGAAAACGCATGGGTTTACTACGCTCTTTCTGCCACAGAAGAAATGGCAAAAATTTTAGAAAAAGACGAGGACATCTCATTTATTACCGAAAGAAAAGAGACTATCGCTGAAGGTTATAAGACTCTTTGGACTGAAGAAGGTTTTAAAAGTAAAGATGTCAGAATGCCTGATGACAGAGCCAACGCCCTTGCAGTTTTATCAGGTCTTGCAAAAAAAGAACAATATGACACCATTACTGATGTACTCATAACCACTAAAAATTCAAGTCCGTATATGGAATATTATGTCCTTGAAGCACTTTGCAAAATGGGAAAATATGACGAGTCAAGAAACAGAATCAAGGACAGATATGAGGGTATGATGAATGAAGATTACTCAACTCTCTGGGAATTCTGGGATTCATGGAAAGGCACTATGAACCATGCATGGAGTGGTGGACCTCTTGTTATAATGAGTAAACAGTTTGCAGGTATTACTCCGATTGCAGCAGGTTATGAAAAGGTTAAAATTAACCCTCAGTACACTCTGTCCGACAGTATGACCTGTACCGTACCGAGCATAAAAGGATTAATTACTCTGAGTTATGAAAAAACTTCGGATAATTATATTGTCAATCTTACTCTTCCACAGGATATGAAGACTGTTTTATATGTGCCTGACGGAGCTACAGTAAACATCAATTCAGAACCTTTTTATCAAAATGGCAAATATGTAAACGGTGATAAAATCAGAGATATTGAGATTGTGGAGCGAGAACTCAACAGCAAATAAAAAATGTGATTGCAGAGCCTACCTCTGCAATCACATCAGAAACTGTAATTTAATTAAACTATTGCATCTGCAGGTGCATTTTCAGGAAGCCAACCTGTAAAGCCAAGTTCGGGCATTGCAGAAATAACAGCCATATCTTCCTGAGTGAGTTCAAAATCAAAAATATCAGCATTTTCAACTATTCTTGCAGGTGTAACCGATTTTGTAAGCACGTTGAGACCTGACTGCAAAACAAATCTGAGACAAACCTGAGCAACACTCTTATTATATTTCTCTGCAATTGCTGCAAGTGTTTTATCTCCCAGAACTGCTCCGCATCCGAGAGGACTGAACGCCTGTACAAGCATACCCATTTCCTGTGAATACGATACTGTTTCAGGTTGAGTGTAACCGGGGTGAAACTCAATCTGATTTACCATGGGTTTGATTTCACAGCACTCAGCCAATGCATCGTAATGCTTTTTCTGGAAGTTTGACACACCGATAGCACGGATTTTCCCGCTTTTATATGCATCTTCAAAGGCTCTCCATGTACCTGCATTTATTTCTTTCCAATCAGGTGATACTTTTTCCACACAAGGCCAGTGGATAAGGTAAAGGTCGAGATAATCCATCCCTAAATTTTTAAGAGAAATATCAATAGCTTCTGTTGCTTTTTCGTAACCTCTCATAGTAACCCAATGTTTTGTAGTAACAAAGATATCTTCTCTGTCAACACCTGAGGCTCTGATACCTTCACCAACAGCACTTTCGTTGCCATAGGCAAATGCAGTATCTATATGACGGTACCCTGCTTTTATTGCTTCCATAACGGAATTTTTTGCAATTTCTCCATTGGGGGTAAGATATGTACCATAACCAACGCAAGGTACATGAACACCATTATAAAGTACAAATGTATCTGTCAGTTTATTCATTTCATTCTCTCCTGTCTGAATAAATTATCTTCTGTGATTATATCATCAAACCTGCAAATTAGCAATAGCTTCTCCATGATAATTATTTCAGCAAACAAAAATTTGTAAAGTGTTTTAAGAAAGGAAACTTGTTATGTCAGAAATCCTGGAAGTAATTATGATTGTAAGTTTCGGTGCCTCATGGCCACTTAACGTAATCAAATCATACAAAGCAAAAACAACAAAAGGCAAAAGTCTCGGGTTTTTATGCCTTATATTCCTTGGATATATTGCAGGAATTACTTCAAAATTTTTGAACGAATCGTATATAGCATCTTTTTCTTCAAAATGGTATGTGCTTTTCTTTTATGTTCTTAATCTTATAATGGTCGGCACAGATTTATGTATTTATTTCAGAAATTATAAACTTGACAAGAAAAGAGAAGCTGAACAAAACAACACAAATAAAAAAACAACATAATACGTTGCTTTTTCTCCTGTACAGATGGTATAATTGATAAAGAAAGTTGGTGAGCGTAAAGTGAAAACAGGAATTGTATTCAACATACAAAAGTTTTGTATACATGATGGTGACGGCATCCGTACCTGCGTTTTTGTGAAGGGATGTCCCCTCAGATGTATCTGGTGCCACAATCCCGAAAGTTTTGAGAAAACTCCCTCGCTTTCATTTAACAAACACAAATGCTCATCATGTGGCAGATGCCTTGCAGTGTGCCCTGCACGTAAAACAGAAAACGGAGTTCTGATTTTTGACCGTAAAAAGTGTATAAAATGTGGTAAGTGTTCAGAAGTCTGCCTTAACGATGTCAATGAAATTATCGGCGAAGAAATGACATCTTCCGAGGTCATGAATGAAGTTATGAAAGATAAAATATTTTACGATTCATCGGGTGGAGGTATTACCGTTACAGGTGGTGAGCCGTCATATCAGGCTGACTTTACATTGGAACTTCTACATCTTTCAAAGGATGCAGGAATTTCTCTTGCCGTGGAAACCTGTGGTATCGGTTCACGTGACTTTTACAAAAAAGCTGCAGACCTGGGTACAACTTTTTTATTTGACATAAAATGTATTGACCCTGAGCGTCATAAAAAACTTACGGGAGCAGATAACACTCATATTATGTCAAATCTTCGTTATCTTATGGACAGAGGTGCTGATATTATTATCAGACTGCCTTTAGTCCCTGATTGCAATGACAGCGATGAAGATATTGCATCATTGTCAACTTTTTTAAAAGAAAACTCAGGACAATACAGATATGCCGAGATTATGCCCTATCACACTCTCGGTATAGGAAAAGCCGAAAAAACAGGTGCAGATGTCACCTTTGTTCACGATAATGCAAGTGACACAGAAATTTCACATTGGTGCTCACTTTTTGCTTCACATGGTATAGATATAAAAGTATCAAAATGAAAGAGGTTTATTTATGACAGATTTAGTTCAGATTGATCCTTTCCTGTACGGATATTTTATTGATGACACTCTTGAACATGGAGAAAGAGTTGGTCTCGCTTTACTTCATGCAGCGAAGAATATTGAAATCAGGTTTTCACGTCAGTTACTTCCCGAAACACCGTTTGAAACAAAATACGGAAGTTCAGGTTACTCCCCTTCTGACGGACTCTGGTTTAATAATGATAACATTTTAAAACTTGCTGAAGAATTTCCTGAACATAAGGAAACATTGCTCAGGTATATAAATGAAATTAATATATTCAGAAGCAAGGCAAAAAGACTTTTTTCCGAAACTTCAGAAGCACTCAACCGTTCAGGTGCTGAATGGGGTGGTGGTTGGGGCGGACACTCCAATCCTGATTACGGAAGAATTGTAAATTACGGTACAGACCATATCCGTAAAATTATCGCTGAAAACCGTGAAAATCATCCTGATGAAGCATGGTTTTATCGTTCCTGTTCCTATGTCCTTGATGCCATAGATATTTTAGGTGAAAGATACAGGCTCCTTGCACTTGAAAAGGCTGAAAATTGCGATAAATCAGATGATAAAGCCCTCTTACTACGTATGGCAAAGGCTTTTGAAACAGTACCGAAGAAACCTGCTTTCGATTTCACATCAGCGATGTGTTCATTTATGCTCATCTTTGCTCTTGACGGAAGTGATTCTCCCGGAAGATTTGACCAGTATATGTATCCTGCATATTTGAAAACCGAGAAAAAAGAAGAGATAATTGACCTCCTCGACAGACTGTGGGACTATTTCCACGACCATCGTTCATGGAATCTCTGCATTTCGGGAAGTGATGAGCATTGGAATGACGAAAGTAATGCTCTTACATACGATATTCTCGCCATGGTGAGAAAGAAAGGTTACAACACCCCTAACCTCACCTGCCGTGTTCACAGAAATACACCCGATAAACTCTGGAGTGATATTGCAGATACACTTGCAATCGGAACAGGACTTCCTGCATTATACAATGATGATGTAGTCTGTGCTGCACTTGAAAAAATCGGTATTACTCCTGAAGACAGTCACGATTACTGCATGAACGGCTGTAACCAGATAGATATTTTCGGCAAAAGCCACATGGGTCTTGAAGACGGTGAAGTTATATTCACCAAGTGCCTTGAGTTTGCACTTCACAACGGAACAGATGATATGACCGGTGAAAAAGTTTCCATTGAAACGGGAGACCCCACATCCTTTGACACTTATGAGAGATTTGAACGTGCTTTCATGGACCAACTTGAATATGTAACTTACAATTCATGCAGCAGCGCAAACGACTGGCAACATCTCCGCGCTGTTTTTGAACCACACCCCCTTCGTTCATGTCTTATTAAGGGTTGTCTTGAAAAAGGTCGTGACTACAGAAACGGTGGTCCCATTTACAATCACGGACAAATTCTTGCCGAGGGTATTGCTGATACAGGTGACAGTCTCTTTGCTATAAAAAAACTTGTTTACGATGAAAAGAAGTACACAATGCAAGAAGTTATTGATGCACTCCGAACAGATTTTGCGGGACAAGAAAAACTTCACTACGATTTTAAAAATTGCGAAAAATTCGGTAATGACCTTGAAGAGGTTGACATGATAACTGCACGTGTGCTTAACCGATTCTTCACTGCTCTCAAGCGTAACAACACTTACAGAGGCGGAATTTTCACAGGCGGATGCAGTACATTCAGCCGTGCTGCAGGATATGGCATGAAAACAGCTGCACTTCCTAACGGAAAATTAAAGGGAGAGCCTCTCCTTGCAGACAGTATTGCTGCAACACCCGGACGTGATACAAAGGGACCTACTGCCCAAATAAAATCGGTTCTCAGATAT
>JAZRNJ010000052.1:0-5299 GCA_045648125.1 Acutalibacteraceae bacterium | reverse complement strand
GTGCTGACGCAAACGGTGACGGTAAAGTCAATACAATCGACGTTGCACGTATCAACTCTCACGCAAAGAATGTATCAACACTCTGGTAAAATCAAATAAATTAACTGTTTCGGCGGCTCCCTTGTGTAAAGGGAGCTGTCATTTTTTGAAAAAAAGACAGAGTGATTGTTTGTAATTAAAACAATTTATATTGACACATCAACCAAAAGTTGATAAAATATTATCTATCAACTAACATTAGCAAAGGGATAATTTATGGAAAAGTTGAATATCGGTGAAAAGATTAAAAAATACCGTGAAATGCAGGGGATTACTCAGAGCGAATTGGGCAGACTTCTTTCTGTTTCAAACAGAGCAGTTTCCAAATGGGAGAATGGAGAATCATATCCGAGTCTTGAGCTTATTAAACCTCTTTCTGAGATATTGAATGTTGGTATAAAGGAATTGCTTGCGGAAAAGCCTGATGTTGCTAAGAGTGATTTCGTTTTTGAACCTTGCAGAAAAATGATGTCATTAAAAAAACTCTATACTATTGCACGTGGACCATCAAGTTCTCACACCACAGGTCCGGTAAGAGCTGCACAACTGTTTAAAGAAAGAAATTCTGATGCTGACAAGTTCAGAGCAATTCTTTGTGGGTCTCTCGGTAAATTCGGCAGGGTTTTCAGCGTTGACAGTCTGATTAGAAATGTGTTTCTACCTATAAAAACTGAGGTGGTTTTTGACCTTGATTCCGAAAATCTCCCTCATCCCAACACAATGAAATTCATTGCAATAAAAGATGAAAAAATAATTGATGAAAAGTTTATCATAAGCATAGGCGGAGGTTCAGTTGAAGTTTTAGGCGAAGATACTGCTGAAAATCAACTTACATATCCTCATACTACATTTTCTGAAATTTCTTTATATTGTCGTGAAAAGGGGATTAAACTATGGGAATATGTGGAAGAGGTTGAAGGTCCTGAAATCTGGGATTATCTTGATGACATATGGAAAGTTATGAAGAAGTCCGTAAAAGACGGACTTGAAACAACGGGTGTACTTTTAGGTGGTCTCAATGTTCAGAGAAAAGCAAAGTTTCTTTATAAACAGCACTATATTGACGAAAGTCATCAGACAAGAGAAAACCGACTTGTATGTTCTTACGCTTTTGCGGTAAGTGAACAGAACTCTGCTTTTGCTGAAATTGTAACTGCACCAACTTCTTGTTCATCAGGTGTTATGCCCGCTGTTTTAAAGTACGTAAGTGAACGAAGAGAAATTCCTGATGAAGATATTCTCCACGCAATTGCTACTGCAGGTCTTATCGGTAATCTCATAAAAACTAATGCTTCTATCAGCGGTGCTGTGTGCGGATGTCAGGCTGAAATCGGTACTGCCTGTGCAATGGCTTCAGCGGCTCTTGCAGAGCTTTATGGTTTGAGTATAGAACAAATTGAATATGCTGCTGAAATAGCAATTGAACACCTTTTAGGCCTTACTTGTGACCCGATACGTGGTCTTGTTCAGATTCCGTGCATTGAAAGAAACGCTGTTGCAGCAATGAGAGCAATAAATGCTGTGAATCTTGCAAATTTTCTCAGCGATACGCGTAAAATTTCTCTCGACCTTATTATTAAAACAATGTATGAAACGGGCAGAGATATTTCAAAAACATATAAAGAGACTACTGACGGCGGTCTTGCAAAACTTTATGATTAAAAAATACCCACAGTTGATTTTATTGCTCAACTGTGGGTTTGAATTTTTTACTTTTCAATAAACTTTTTTAACTGTCTGAATGTTTCTTCGCTGATATCGTGTTCGATTTTACATGCATCTTTATATGCAGTTTCACGCTCAACACCGATTTTTAAAAGTGCTTCTGCAATAACAACATGTTTTTCATAAATTCTGTTAGCGATTTCAAGACCTGTATCAGTCAATGAAAGAAATCCTTTTTCATTTACAGTAACATAACCGTTTTCTCTTAAATGTTTTAACATAACACTAACAGTCGGTTTTGAAAATCCGAGAGCATTTGTCAGGTCAATAGCTCGTGTTTCGTTGTTATTTTCTTTATTCAGCAACAGTATTGTTTCGAGATAATTTTCGCCTGATTCAAGAACTTTCAATGCAATTCATCCTTAATTGATATTTGTAAAATGATAACACAATTTGAACATTAAATCAAGTAGTTTTATATTGTAACGTTCCATATATGTTTTGTGCTTACAATTTGTGAAGCAAAAAGTTTCTTACATCCTGATTCATAAAGAACAAGAAGTTTTCCGTTATAATTGTCAATACCTTCAGAACGGGGGATGGCATTCAGAGAAGAAACTTCTTTTGTGCTGTCAAGGAACCACATTTTAACTTCATTGTCTGAAATTTTAACTGTAGTATCATGAGGTAACTCTAAAACATTTTTATAAGTGTTCAGTTCTGATTTCGTAATCTGTCCTGAGATACTTGTTACAAATCTGCCGTCAGGTAACTGTGTAAATCCCTGACACATGCTTTCTGTACCGAGAATAAAATCGGGTACAACAATTTCTTTTGATTTTCCGTCATAATCAAAGCCCTGTGGATTTCCTTCTTCAAGAATATATCCGCAAGTCCATGCATTCATTTTTTCACCTGCCGGAGAAGTCATGTGATGACTGTCTTCGGTAACGTAAGTATTTCCGTTTTTATGATATTCACCAACCCAAAGAATGCCGTCAGAACAGTTTGCATAAGATGCTCTTGTTCCTGTATTAAATTGGTCAAAGAACTGTACGGAGGAGCCATTTTCAGCGTTTTTTATTAATTCAAGAGGGAGACGACGTGCATAACTGCCTGAAACTACCCAAGCATTGCCTTCAAAGGTTGCAATACCACCGCAATGACCGGTGTAATCCTTACCATCAACAGTAAGCAGTGACACATATTTTTCCTCATCACCATTTTCGGGATTAATTACATAAATTCTTGAAGCACCTTCTTCGTTCATGTAACCGCATACAAGAATCCTGTTAAGATAATCACTATATGCAAGACCCTGAGGCACAAAATCTGTATTAAGGTCAGGTATTTCACAGAATTTATCAGAATTATCATTGTATGCTGTAAAGAAAGTTTTTGCAATGAATCCTTCGTCACTTGTGACGGCGTTCACGATATTGTTAGGTAACATTGTAATTGCTGTTACAAGCGAAAGGAAGAATGCTGAAATTTTTTCGAAAATTGCTGTCATAATATATCACTCCTGTTTTAATAATCTGAAAACCTGATATGCTGTATCAGAAAGATTTTTATATGCATTTTCTGTTTTTATTGCATTTTCGGTTGATGTAATTTTTCTGAGAATAGGAAAAAATGCATCAATTCCCCATTCGTTACAAATTTCAGCATCATCTGACA
The DNA here is from genome assembly GCA_045648125.1 of Acutalibacteraceae bacterium. GTDB lineage: Bacteria > Bacillota > Clostridia > Oscillospirales > Acutalibacteraceae > SIG575. Next base: position 1,915 of record JAZRNJ010000052.1, on the reverse strand, counting down.
CGATGCCTGAAAAAGCAATAACTTTTTTATTATACTTTTTTGCAAGTGCTGCCACACCGATCGGTGCTTTACCCATCACTGTCTGTCCGTCAATTTTTCCTTCACCTGTAACAACGATATCAGTTTTTTTGATATGATTTTCAAGTTCTGTTATGTCTGAGACAATTTTAAAACCTGATTCTAAAACCGAATTTGTAAAAGTCAGAAATGCAAAACCCAGACCACCTGCAGCACCTGTACCGTGAAAATACGGATTAGCTTTTGAGGAAACTGTTTTACACAATTCGCCATAGTTTTTAAGCCACATATCCATGTCTTCAATCATTTTGGGCGTTCCGCCTTTTTGTGGAGCAAAAACCCTACTACAACCGTTTTCTCCGTAAAGTGGATTTGTTACATCACAAGCAATTCTGAATTTACAATCTGCAAGTTCCGGAATTACATTTTCGGTTGAAATCTTTGAAAGTTCGGAGAGACCGATTGCGCCAAAAGGAATTTTGTTTCCGTTTGCATCTGTAAATTCAAAGCCCAATGCACTGAGCATTCCTGTGCCGCCGTCATTTGTAGCACTTCCGCCAATACCGATAATAAAATTTCGTGAACCTCTTTTTATGGCATCTTTTATAATTTCTCCGACACCGTAGGTTGTAGTATGTAACGGGTTTCGTCTGTCTTCAGGTACAAGTGTTATTCCTGATGCTTCAGCCATTTCAATTATTGCTGTTTTATTATCAAGCAGATAATATTTTGCTTTTACGGGTTCACCGAGTGGTCCCGTGATAACGATTTCAATGATTTCACCTGATAGGCAATATGAAAGCGCATCAACAGTGCCTTCTCCACCATCCGCAAGGGGTATTATTGTAACATCTGAACCTGCATCAACCTTTAAAATAGCGTCTTTTACAGCAGAACCTGCCTGTGATGATGTGAGACTGCCCTTGAAAGAATCAATTGCTATGACTACATGCATAATTATCACCCTGATAATAATATCATAATTTATGTTTTCTTTCAAGTGAGAAAGTTTTGCATTTTGTATTAATATGTGTTAAAATAACAGTGGTGATATTATGAAATTGTTAATTGACGCAGATGCATGTCCCGTTGTAGATATTGCTCTTAATTGTGCCAAAAAATATAATGTTGAAAAAAGCATATTGCTATGTGATACATCCCATCTGATTGAACGTGAATGTGCAGAAACAATTGTGGTTTCTAAAGGTTCTGACAGTGCTGATTTTGCATTGGTAAATCTTGTTGAAACAGGGGATGTAGTTGTAACTCAGGACTACGGTCTTGCAGCTATGTGCCTTGCTAAAAAAGCCCGTGTTCTCAATCAGAATGGCTTGATTTTCAGCGACTTTAATATCGATTCGCTACTTGCACAAAGGCATGTTGCAAAGAAAATACGTATGGCAGGTGGCAGAACGAAAGGTCCATCAAAAAGAACTAAAGAACAAGATGAAGCATTTTTAAATTCATTAAATAAAATTTTTAATGGATTTTCTGCTTAACATACTTGAATTTTTTAAAAATTTGTTATATAATCTGATAAAATTGAACAGACGGGAGCTTGTGTTACAGGCTGAGAGGAAGGTATAACCTTCGACCGATAACCTGATTTGGATAATGCCAACGTAGGGATGCCTGAATATATAAGTGTTTCAATGTGGCGGAATCAATCTGAATTGTTTCAGATTTTTCGTCACTTTTCATTTTAAAATCACACTTCTCAACGGTAAGTTACCAAATCGGTAGCTTGCCGTTTTTGTTTTTCTGAAAGGTTGTGATATTGAATCCCGTGTTTCGGGCGGATAGAAGGGGAGCTCCTTGTGTCTTGTATTTTTGCGATGGGAACCCGTGTTTCGGGGTGAGAGGAGAAAATTGATTCTCGACCGAAAGTTTAAAAATA
>JAZRNJ010000051.1:0-5216 GCA_045648125.1 Acutalibacteraceae bacterium | reverse complement strand
TCGGATTTTACGGCGAGAGCAAGCCCTCGCCCTACGATATTATTTTAATGAATGATTTCGGGTCTGCGACGCGATTATATTTTTTATTGCACCGATTAAAACCTCGTAGGGGTCATTCACGAATGACCCGTAATGAATTTTCATGAAATCTGACGGGCGATTCGTGAATCGCCCCTACGTTTGCGAATTCTATACATGTCGTTAAATTATAATTTACCTGTACATCTATTTTCACACCGTAGGGCAGGACCTTGGTCCTGCCGTCAGTTTTATCGGATTTTACGGCGAGTGCAAGCCCTCGCCCTACGATATTATTTTAATGAATGATTTCGGGTCTGCGACGCGATTATATTTTTTATTGCACCAATTATGGGAATAAAACCAAAGGTTTAATATATAAACTCACATCATTGATATTATAAAATTGCGTCGCAGACCTGATTCTATTATCTATTCAATATTATCTTTTATCTGTTATCTCAATTTTCAGACGGGACGGGCGACCCGTCCCCTACGGTGTCGACCATAAACGAACCGATAAATTATAAAAAACACGGCTCCCTTTACACAAGGGAGCCGTGTCGGAAAACATTATTATTTTGTTTTAAACTCTTTTGAAATTTTGTTTGAATAGTTTTTCCAGAAGCCGTATGCTTTGATTTCAAGGATATATTCTGTATCTGCTTTCAGTTTTTCAATCTTCTGTGTTACTGTTTCGGGCATATTGTAAAGGTAGTAGCTTGACCATACAGCAAGGTGTCTTTCGATGAGTCCGTCAGACTTTCTTCTTACTGTGATTTCATAACCGTTTACATATTCATCGTCACATTTTGCCTGTTCGAATGTAACTGTGCATTCATTTTCTTCTGCAGAAATTTCGATTTTTTCATCACCTGTGAAGTACACTTTTTCTGCATTTGCGTAACGCTTTGCATCTGTGTAAAGGAATGAATCAGGGTCATAGGGAGTGTCAATTTTCCATACTCTGGGGAAGAAATTGTCTGTAAGCACATCGTAAGGATAAATACGTACTCTGCCGTCAGCATCTGCTTCAACAATTGTCATCTGTGCTGCATTTTCGTCATCGGGAGGAATTGTGCCGTAAATTGTGTCAAACTCGTCAAGTTCAAAATATGAAAGTGTACCTGTGCCGAGAGATGTGAAATGCTGCTGATGAATTGAACGGGGGTCATTGATAGGAGCGTGTGAATGACCTGAGAAGTCGATAATCTGAGGATAGTTCATCATTACCGCTGTAAAATCACTTTCGCCCCAGAGACAGCTTCCGTAAACTGTTGACTGAATGTGAGGATGCTGGAAAACGAAGATAGGTTTCTTCGGGTCATCAGCTGCTGCTTTTTCAAGTTCTTCTGCCATGAATGCAACTTTGTCTTCTTTGAAACCTGCACCGTTGTTTGATGAAACGGAGATAAAGTGGAAACCGTTTACAACGTTGTGCTGGTCACCTTTCTGTGAGAATGTTTTTTCAAAGCGTTCATAGCCACCTTCCATTCCGTCTGTACCGTGGAATTCGTGGCTTGAAATGAGCATGATTTTTTTTGTTTCTTCTTTTGTGAAATTGTCAAGAGTTTCCTTGAAAAGGTCCATCTGACACTGTTCACCTCTGTTTGCAAAGTCACCTACAACTACAAGTGCATCAAGATTTTTGTAAGTAGGATGTTCCTCTGCAATTCTGTAAGCGGCTTTCATTGCCTTTTCCATTCTTTCAGTTTCTTTTGAGCGTTCATCCTTGTAATGAACGTCGCTGACTGCTACAAATCTGAGTACGGGATTGAAATTTTCCATTTTTATCACCTTATCTGGCCCTTTCCTGAAATTAAATATTTTGTTGTTGTAAGTTCTCTGAGTCCCATAGGACCTCTTGCATGAAGTTTCTGTGTTGAAATTCCTATCTCTGCACCGAGACCGAATTCTTCACCGTCAGTAAAACGTGTTGAGCAGTTAACATAAACTGCAGCAGCGTCAATTGAAGACTGAAACTTTTCTGCATTAGTGAGACTTTCTGTCACAATACATTCACTGTGACCTGTTGTATATTCTGAAATGTGGCTTATTGCTTCATTCACATCTGCCACAACTTTCACGGAAATTATGTAATCGAGAAATTCTGTTCTGTAGTCTTCCTCTGTTGCAGGAACTACACAGTCACCTAAAATTTCTTTTGTTTTTTCGCAACCTCTTATTTCCACATTACTCTCATCAAGTTTTTTCTTTGCGAGAGGTAAAAATTCTTCTGCAATTTTTGCATTTACAAGTAAACTTTCAAGAGCATTGCACACAGACGGTCTCTGAGTTTTGCCGTTGTTGAGAATGTCAACAGCCATCTGCAAATCTGCACTTTCGTCAACGTAAATGTGGCAGTTACCTGTACCTGTTTCAATTACGGGAACTGTTGCATTTTTCACAACTGATGAAATGAGTCCTGCACCACCTCGTGGAATGAGAACGTCAATAAAACCGTTGAGTTTCATCATTTCTGTTGCAGTTTCACGGGAAGTATCTTCCACAAGTTGCATGATATCAGGAGAAAAACCTGCTTTTTCCACTGCGTTTCTCATAAGACTCATCAGAATTTTATTGCTTTCAAATGCCTCTTTACCACCTCTGAGAATTACTGTGTTACCGCTTTTCAGACAAAGTGATGCTGCATCTACGGTAACATTGGGACGAGCCTCGTAAATAATTCCGATAACACCCATAGGAACTCTGACTTTTTCAATTTTCATTCCGTTGGGTCTGACTCCACCACCTGTAACTTCGCCTACAGGGTCATCAAGTTTTGAAAGATTCACACATGCATCTGCAATTGAAGTAATTCTTTTTTCGTCAAGTTTCAGTCTGTCAAGCATTGACGCTGACATACCGTTCTTTTTGGCATTTTCAAGGTCGATGTTATTTTTTTCAATAATTAAATCTATATTATTTTTAAGTTCTTCTGAAATTTTAATGAGTGCCGAATTTTTCTTGCCTGTTGATGCAGTCATCAGTTCAGATTTTACTTTTTTTGCTTTTTCGCCCAGAGTGAGTATATAACTCATTTCTTCACCCCTTTAAAATATGTGCCGATAGATTTACCCTCAAGAAGGTCATATAATTTTTCAGGTTTGTCACCATTCATAATGACCATGTCAATACCTGCTTCGTTTGCAATTTCAGCGGCTTTCAGCTTTGTAATCATACCGCCTGTACCGAGATTTGAACCGGCACCCCCTGCACTCTTTTTGATTTCATCTGTAACTCCGTCTACAACATGAATAAGGTGAGCGTCTTCATTTTCCTTGGGATTTTTGTCGTAAAGTCCGTCAATATCAGAGAGAATTACAAGCATATCTGCCTTTGCAACTTTCGCCATGATTGCTGCAAGGGAGTCATTTTCGCCCATCTCAAGTTCAAGTTCATCAATTGCAACGGTGTCGTTTTCATTTACAACGGGAATTGTGCCAAGTTCGAGAAGTCTTTCAACTGCATTTTCAACGTTCTTTCTTCTGTCCTCAAGAAGAACATATTTTGTAAGAAGAATCTGTGAAACGTTGAGAGAATAATCTGAAAAAAGTTTATCGTAAAGGTACATCAGTTCGCACTGACCTACTGCAGCACAAGCCTGTTTTGTGGGAGTGTCTGTAGGTTTTACTGTCATACCCAGTTTGCTCATGCCAAGACCGATTGCACCGCTTGAAACAAGCATAATCTGATTTCCTGCGTTCTGCAGGTCAGCAAGAGTTTTGACAAGCTGTTCAACACGTCTGATGTTAAGTCTGCCTGTTTTATGAGTGAGAGTTGAAGTTCCCACTTTAACTACAATTCTTTTTGTATCCATTTTTATCACGCCTTATGATTCATCATTTAAAACTGCATGAGCACATTTTATTCCGTCAACTGCAGCAGAGACAATACCACCTGCATATCCTGCACCTTCACCTGAGGGGAAAAGTCCGCTGACATTAGTCTGGAAAAATTCGTCTCTTATAATTCTTACAGGTGATGAACTTCTTGTTTCTGCACCTGTGAGAACTGCTTCAGGCATTGCAAAGCCTTTGAGCATGTTGTTCATTTTGAGAAGTGCGTCTGAAAGTGTGTCTGTAACTTTTTTAGGAAGCACCTGTCTTAAATCTGCACATTCCACACCTGTAGGACAAGTGGGCTTAACTGAACCTAACTTTGTTGACTTTCTGTCTTCAAGGAAATCTCCTACAAGCTGTGCGGGAGATGCATAATTACTGCCACCGTGAAGGAATGCTTTTTCTTCAATGTCCCTCTGAAGAACAAATCCTGAAAGGGGATTATCATCAGGAAAATCCTCAGGTTCAATTCCTACAAGAAGTGCTGAGTTTGAGTTTTCGCCGTCACGTGCAAATTCGCTCATACCGTTTACAACTACACCACCCTCATCTGAGGAAGATGCAACAACCGTACCTCCGGGACACATACAGAAAGTATATGCACCTCTGCCGTGAGGAGGATGACAAGCCATTTTGTAATCGGCTGCACCAAGTTTGGGATGTCCTGCAAAAGAGCCGTACTGTGCTTTATCAATAAATTCTCTGGGATGCTCAATTCTCGCACCAACTGAAAATGCTTTCTGCATCATCTTGATGCCTCTGTTATAGAGCATTGTTATTGTATCTCTTGCAGAGTGACCAACGGCAAGAACAAGGGTATCTGTTTCAAAGTCAAAAGTTTTTCCGTTCTGTTCATAAGTAATACCCTGAATAACGCCGTTGAAAACAATTATATCTGAAAGTTTTGCACCGAAAAGAATTTCGCCTCCGAGAGAGATTACTTCTTTTCTTATGTTTTTCACAACTTCCACAAGTTTGTCTGTACCGATGTGAGGCTTTGCATTGTAAAGAATATCTTCAGGAGCACCGTGCTTGACCAGCTCATTCAGACAATGTCTGCAGAGAGGGTCTTTGATACCTGTTGTAAGTTTACCGTCAGAAAAAGTTCCTGCACCACCCTCACCGAACTGAACGTTTGACTCGGTATTGAGTTTTCTTTCGTTCCAGAAAATGCTGACGTCACGTGTTCTTGTGTCAACATCATTACCTCTTTCAAGAACAAGAGGTTTAAGTCCTGAACGTGCCAAAGACAGAGGTGCAAACATACCTGCAGGGCCGAAACCTGCAATAACAGGTCTGAGCGTACTTTTCCTTTTATTCTCAGGCAGAACGTATTCAAATTCTTTGATTTCGATT
>JAZRNJ010000050.1:0-14479 GCA_045648125.1 Acutalibacteraceae bacterium | reverse complement strand
AATTTAGCTGCTTCAAGTATCATTTGTTCAGTTTCAACTCCATCGGCTGGAACTAAAACTGTCATGTTTGGTACAGCTCTCATTATAGCCATATCTTCAACACTTTCATGCGATGCTCCATCTTCACCAACTGTAATACCTGCATGTGTTGCACATATTTTTACATTTAATTTTGGATAAGCTATACTACTTCTTATTTGATCATATGCTCTTCCAGAAGCAAATACAGCAAAACTACTTACATAAGGTATAAGTCCAGTAGTCGACATACCTGCTGCTATTCCCATCATATTTTGCTCAGCTATTCCTACATCAAAAAATCTTTCTGGATGGTCGTTGCTGAATTTTTCAAGACCTGTACCCAGACTCATTGCTGCAGTAATTGCACAGATTTCAGGATGTGTATCTGCTTCACTGCACAGCTTTTCACCGAAAACATCGGAATAAGTTTTCTTTACTGAAACACCCTCACCTGTTCCCACATCAAACTTTGATATACCGTGGAAAGTGCTTGGTGATTTTTCTGCGAAATCATAGCCTTTACCTTTTTTGGTTAAAACATGAATCATCACAGGTTCTGTTTTATTTTTTGCAATTTCAAAAGCAGAACAAAGCTGTTCAATATCATGTCCGTCAAATGGTCCCATATAGGCAAAACCCATTTTTTCAAACATAGTCGTGCCATAAATCGAACTCTTGATATAATTTTTCAGGTTTCTGATAAATTTCGCAATTGGTTTACCTAAAAGAGGTATTTTACAAAGGAAATTGTATGTTCCTGTTTTCAGAAGATAATAACGCTTCTTTGTACGAATTTTTGAAAGATACATTGCAACAGAGCCGACATTCTTCGAAATTGACATATTATTATCATTGAGAATAACAATCATATTGCTTTTCTCATCACGACCTGCATTATTAAGCCCTTCATAAACAAGACCACCGGTGAAAGAGCCGTCACCGATTACTGCAACTGTTTTTCTGTTATCATCAAAAAGAAGATTATTTGAAACACTTACACCATAAGCAGCCGAAACAGAAATACTGCTGTGACCACTTGAAAAAATGTCGTGTTCGCTTTCATCAGGACGTGTAAAACCTGACAGTCCGCCTTCAGTTCGTATTGTCTGAAATCTATCACGTCTGCCTGTGAGAAGTTTATGTGTATAAGCCTGATGACCAACGTCCCAGACGATTTTGTCCTCAGGTGAATTGAAGGTCTTATGAAGTGCAATTGTAAGTTCAACTGCACCGAGATTAGATGCAAGATGACCACCGTTTTTAGATACGGCAGAAATCATTTCTTCCCTGATTTCCTGAGCAAGAATATTCAATTGTTCAAATGACAGTTTCTTCACATCTGATGGTGAATTAACTGCATCAAGAAATCTGTGCTCACTCATTTTTCAATTATCCCTTTCAAGAAGACCCAGTGCAAGTTTTCTGAGAAAATCTGCATCATCGCCGAAACATTCAAGAGCATTCGATGCTTCATTTGTAAGTTCTTCTGCATATTGTTTTGATTTCTCTATACCGAGAATGGATACGTAAGTTGATTTATCTTTTTCACTGTCGCTACCTATTGGTTTGCCCAGTTTTTCAGCAGTTGAAGTAACATCGAGTATATCATCAACAATCTGAAAAGCAAGACCGAGAGCGTTTGTAAATTTAATTGCAGCATCAGTTTTTTGTTTGTCTGCGTCAGCAGAAACACATCCGAGAAGTGCTGCACAATTAATAAGTTTACCTGTTTTCAGGTTATCCATGGTTCTGAGTCTGTCAAGGGAAACTTTTTTGCCCTCACTCATAAGGTCAACTGTCTGACCTCCTATCATACCCTGATATCCTGCATGAGTTGACAGAACTTTGACAGCTTGAACTTTTTGATTATCTGAAAAATCAGCTTTTGTAAGCATTTCAAAAGCAAGGGTAAGCAGTCCGTCACCTGCAAGCAAGGCATACTCCTCGCCATATTTTTTGTGACATGAAGGTTTACCACGTCGCATATCATCATTATCCATACACGGTAAATCGTCATGAATAAGAGAATATGTGTGAATCATTTCAATTGCTGCTGCAAAAGGTAACGCTTTTTTTACATCGCCGCCACAGAGACGTGCAAATTCAAGAACAAGCACAGGGCGTATTCTTTTGCCACCGTTCTGCAGACTGTATCGCATTGCGTCAGCAACAATTTCTTCGCCGTAAGAAGATTTTTCAATACACTCATTCAGATATTCTTCAACGAGAGCAAGATAACTGCTCATAGTTTTTTCAATCATTATTTTCAACCTCTTTAAGTTGGGTTATTTTCTGTTCTGCTTCATTCAGGCACTTTTCACAAAACACCGAAAGTTTTGTTCCTTCTTCAAACAATTCCATGCTTTTATCAAGAGTAAGACTTCCCTCTTCAAGCTTTTCAACTATTTTTTCAAGTTTTGAAAGCGCTTCTTCATAAGTCATATTTTTCATTATTTTACCTCACATTCCACTTTTCCGTCGGCAAAATTAAGATTAATCAAGTCACCTTTTTCAAGAGATGATGACTCAGTTATAATTAAATTTTCTTTTTCAACCATTGCGTATCCCCTTGTGAGAACTTTCAACGGACTCATTGCATCGAGTTTTGAAACAAGAGAAGAAAAATCGACTCTTTGTTTTTTTAGTGCAAGATTAACCGAACTTTCACAGGCGAAAGTCAGACTGTCAAGATACTGTCTGTGTGATTTAATCATATCGGTAGGTTTTACAAATGACTTCGATGAAACAAGATTTTTTACTTTGTTCTTTTCGTTATCTATTTTTAAAAGCATTACATCTTTCAGAAAATTCTTCATTGAAGTTACGTAAGCTTTTTGTTCTCTGATATCAGGCACTGCAAGTTCTGCAGCAGCGGACGGTGTAGGAGCACGTAAATCCGCAACAAAATCGGCAATTGTAAAATCAGTTTCGTGGCCAACTGCACTGATTACAGGGATTTTACAGTTATAAATTGCACGTGCAACGCTTTCTTCGTTAAACGCCCACAAATCCTCAATTGAACCACCGCCTCTGCCCACAATCAGGACATCTGCGGCGTTAAGTTCATCAAACTTATTTATAGCCTGAACGATTGAGGGGGCAGCATTTATCCCCTGTACTTCAACACCCTGAAAAATGACTTCCGCTAAAGGAAATCGACGTGACAATACATTGAGAATATCTTCAATTGCTGCACCTGTAGGCGAAGTAATAACACCTACACGCATAGGACATGAGGGAATTTCTTTTTTATGTGACGTATCAAAAAGACCTTCCTCTGACAGTTTTTGTTTCAGTTTTTCAAAAGCAAGATTAAGACTACCGAAACCGTCAGGCATCATATCTTCAATATAAAGCTGATACACACCGTCACGTTCAAAAACCGATATTCTGCCCACGGCAATAACCTGCATACCGTCTTCTGGCATAAAACGGAGTCTTCTGTTTGCAGTTGAAAACATTACTGCCTTGATTGAGGATTTTTCATCTTTTAGCGTCAGATAAAAGTGTCCTGTTCTGTAGTGATTTTTAAAATTGGAAATTTCACCGCTTATTATTACTGCATTAAGATTAATATCTTCGTCAATAAGCGACTTTATATAAGTATTGACCTGAGTAACGGTCAAAGCTGATGGAGTTATCATTTTCTTTTCTCCGTAATTGATGTAAGAATTGAAATACCTGCAGCATTATCTGAAGAAAATTCAGGAAGAGCAAATCTGCCTGAAAATTTCTCTCTGAAATCACGGCTGATAATTGTATTGGACATTACACCACCTGCATAAACAAGGGGAAGTCTGCCGTATTTTTCAGTAAGGCTTTTTGTCATTTCCTCAAGAGTACGTTCAATATAAGTTATACAATACTTTGCAACGTCTTCTTTCTTTTCACCGTTTTCAATCATTTTGCCACATTTGTTTTCAACACCTGAAAGGCAACAGTCAGAACCTTTCATTGTAGGTTTGATTTTAAACTCTTTGTCACTTTCAAGTGACAGTCTGTCCAGTTCTTTACCACAAGGAAACTGCAGTCCTAACATAACACCTACTCTGTCAATTGCCTGTCCTGCTTTCAGGTCAAGTGTACGTGCTACAAGTTCAATGTCGAAAATTCTTTCTTTACCCGGTTTTACGAGAAGTGCTTCAGTAGTACCTCCCGAAAGATGAAAAGCAATAAATTCTTCATTCATTAAGTCAAGTGAATCTGAAGAATAAAGTGCTGCAGCAATATGCCCTGCCTGATGAGAAAAAGTGTTAAGAGGGATTTTGCATACATTACTTATTGCTTTTGCATTACTCAACCCCGCAAGGAAACAAGGCATGTATGAGCCTTTCTCATCCCTTGGTGAAACTGAAACACCAACACTTGAAAGAGAAAAACTTCTGTTTTCAAACAATTCATCAAACATCATAGGAAGTTGAACTGTGTGATGAAAAACTGCATCACTCTGTCTTAGTCCCAGAGAGCCTTCTTTAACAGGAAGAAGTTTCTTTGCCTGAAATATTTCGTTTGTGGTGTCGTCAAAAACACTGACAGAAGTAGTGTAATTACTCGTATCAATTCCAAGATGAAAAGCCATTTTATCTGTCCCTTGAAATTGAACCGAGAATACCGTTGATGAATGAACAGTCGTTTTCACCTGCATAAACTTTCGCAAGTTCAACTGCTTCGTTAATTGAAACACTTACAGGAACTTCATCAACATAGAGCATTTCGCAAATTGCAATTCTGAGAATTGCAAGTGAAACTTTAGGAATACGTTTAATGCTCCAGCCTCTGCTGTATTTTTCTATATAGATATCAATATCTTCAAGATTATCTTCCGTTTTCTTTGCAAGCATCAGCGCAAAATCGTCTTTTTCAATCTGCTCATCTTCGTATGCATCTTCAGCAATATCGAGAACTGCTTCGTCAAGTCTGAAACTTTTTTCAAACATAAGTATAAATGCTTGTTCTCTTGCTTGTCTTCTGGTCATGGCTTGTCCTCCCTGAGATAAGTAAAAAAATATGTCCCGCAAAAACACCTATTCTGTTTTACGGGACATGAGTTAGCTAAGTTTAAGATTGTGTAGGTGCGTCTTCAATATCAGCAGTTGAAATTGTAACATCAACTTCACTTACCATCATACCTGTCATATTCTGCACGGCAGTTTTGATGTTCTGCTGAACTTTTTCGGCAAGGGGCTGAATTTTGGCATCCTGACTTACCTTTACATAGATATGAACTTTTATATCTGTATCTGACATAGAAACATCAACAAACTTTGATGCTGAGTCAGCAAGTTTATAAAAATTCTGAATATTGATAGGTCTCTGAGCAAAACCGGTTACACCTTCAACATCCTTTGAAGCATTTACTGCAATTGAAGCAATTACATCTTCGGAAATCACAAGATTTCCGGAATTTCGGCTTTTATTTATATTAGACATCCTGTCTGCCTCCTTCCTTTTACGTATATTATACCACAAACAAAAAATTTCTCAACTATTTTGCCTCAATTAATGTAATATTTTCTGAAAAAATATTCGCCTGAGATGAAATTATATCAATAATTTGTGTCGAAACTGTGTCATTGAGCGTGTTTTTATTCACAATTACCTGTGCTTTTCCATCATTTATCACAACTACACTCTCACTTCCTGTTTTTGCTGTAATGAGATTTTCCAGGTCATTTTCAAGTTTTATTGTCCTCGAAATTTCTTCAAGTGCTTTTTCTGCACTCACTATCGCTTCAGAAGAAGATGCTGAATCTTTAATGATTTCATTAAGTGCATCAAGTGAATCTTCATGTGCTTTTTTACGGTTAAGTCGTGCATTTGTGAAATATTCACTGACTTTATCAGAATTTACAAATTGTGCCTCACCTATCTGAGAAGTATTTTCTCCTGAAACAAAGGACGTCTGTGTAGTCTCTGCAACAATTGAAGATTTATCAACAGTCGGTTTGTTATAATACCAATTTATAAAAACCGCAACGCCGAGTGACGCCACAAGTGTTGCTAAAATCAGTTGTCTTTTCTTTACAATAAATCCCATAATAAAATCCTCCTTATCAGACGTTTTTCTTACAAACGCTGATTTTATTTGTTTTTATATCTAACACCGCAGACACGGTATTGATTATGTTTTCACGCACTTTTGCGTTTTCACCACCATCACAGACTATTGCAACGCCTCTGATTTCCGGTTCAATTACCTTAAGTAACATTCCATTTTCAGCAGATGAACCGGATTTAATTACAACATATTCGTACTCATAATTTGAAGATGCTCTGTTTTCGTTTGTCTCTTCATCACTCTTAACTTCTTTTGCAAAGACATTTTCTTCCCCTGTTTCAACAGTTACCATAACAACTGTTTCTCCTGCACCTTCAATTGATGAGATAAGTTCTGTTAATTTACCTTCAATTATTTCTGCGTATTCACCTGTTGATACAGATATTTCTTGTTGTTCATTTGTTTTTTCAGAATCAGACAATTCACTGAACAAAAGCAACACAATTCCAACAACTGCTAAAACCAAAAGCACGAGAATTTTTTTATCTTTTTTCAGTATTTCTTTAATCTTATCTATTCTTTCACCCATATAAATTCAACCTCCGAAGAAAACATTGACTTCAGATTCGATGCAATCTGTTTTTCACGATGAGAAAACTTTTCAGGCAATGTAAGAGAAATAAACCTGATAAAAATTGTGTTTTCTTTATTTATATCAGCATAAACTTTTATTTCCTTAAATTCCACCGATAAACTTTCAAGTAATTCTCTTATCTTAATTTCTGATTGAATTTCGGTTTCAGAAAGCATGGTTTTTACAATTTCTGAAGAAAGTTCACTTTCTTTTGCTTTAAAATCAGGAAATTCAAAATCTGTATCAATTCCCACACCACTCCAGAATGGAGAAAGAAACGCACAAATCATGAACACAGCCACTACTGTTCTTATTGCTCTTTCAGTGCTTCCCGTGGGAGAAAGCACCGACACAATTGCAGTAATAATTGAACAGATGATGATACAGATTATCCATTGTTTTATTGCTTCCATTTTAACGACCTACACAGAATTTTTTATTGTTATGAGAATACCTGTTGACACTATAAAAAGCACGAGGCAGAAAATGAGTATCGCATTAAATGTTTTTATTACATTTGAAATTTCTCTATAAAAATCAGCAATATTTTTCAGAGAAAAAACATCAGCAATAATTGCAGAACATGTCATTGATGCTGACCACAAAACAAGTTGGGTAATCACAGGCATATTAACTGCTGCGATGGCAACAATACCGAAAATTCCTACAGAACTTCTCAAAAGAATAAGACTGTTTACAACAGATGCATAGGCATCACTTACTGAACCACCTATTATCGGAACTACCGTACTTACAAGCAATTTTGTTCCTTTCACCGCAACTGTATCAGCAATATTTGAAAGTATGCCTTTTATTGAAAGAACTGCAGTGAATATTGTTGCAAGAACTGACAAAGTCTTTACAACTGTGTTTTTTACTGTCTGTGCAAAATTATTAATGTGCATTGTATCTGAAACTATATTCACGCAGATAAGTGCAAAAAACATTCCCTCAACAGGTACAAGGAAATTAGTTGCAAAAGATGAAACGGCCTCTGCCAGATACATTGTCAATGAATTATAGTTAAGTGCAAGTAAAGGGTTATTAGATGCAGCAATTATCCCTGCAAGTATCGGCAGAAAAACAAGCATGAATTTACTGCTTAGTCTGATTGCTGCAACACCTGCTGATAAAAGAGAGGACATAGGCACACAAACACTCAGAGATATGTAAGCAAAACTGAGCATGGTTACTGCTTTTTTCTTTTTTTCATCTTCCGAAAGATACGAAAAACTTATACTCACAATTATCGTAAGACCTGCATTCACAATAAAGTTTTTAAGAGGTGTAGCAACCTTACCTTTACTGCAATTAATAAAAAAATTAATTATATCTTCAGGTGAAGAAGAAAGAATTTTATCAAAATCTATTTCATCAAATCCTGATTCTGCAAGAATTTCTTCCGCTTCATCCGTAAGTTCATCAGACAAAATTTCGTAATATTTTTCGCTGTATTCATCAAAAAGTTCTTGTCCTTTCACGGTAATCTGAAAAGAAAATATCAGTATTAACACAAGAAAAAAGGTTTTAATAGTCCTCATTTTTATCCTCTCAGTTTATAAATCCTATTGCTGCTTCTGCAAGTTTTTTTAAAATCGGCAAAGCCATTACAACAATTACTGTTTTACCAAACAAATCAACAGCTTTTGACAACGTATTGTTTCCACTGTCCCGACAAACAGAAGAAGAAATATCCGTAAGCACAGAAACCGCAAGAGCTTTCAGAAGAATTTCAAGAAAAGAAACATCAATTCCACTTGAAGAAATCAGGTCTCTGAGCGAAGAAAATATTCCCTCAAATGATGATACAGCATAAAGAAAAACAATTATAACTCCGCACAACTGACAAACAAGTGCGTATTCAGGTTTATATTGTTTTACTGTCATACAGAGAAAAGCTATAACAACAGCAAGAATAAACAGCTTCATTTTACAAATCAACAATTGAAGACAAAGTCGAAAACAATTCACTTACATAAGGTAACACCATTGCAAATATAACAAGAAGACCTGCCAATGTTACAAGCAAAGCATACTCATCTCTGCCACATTTTGACAATATCTGATTAATTACGGCAACCAGCAAACCTATAACTGCAATTTTTATGACAACTTCTATTCCCATATTTTTACCTTCAACAAAAAATTATAACCACTGATAATGCAAGAAAAAAACTGACCGCAGTATTAACTCTTGATTTTTCTCTGAGTTTTTCTTCAGCGTCTTTCAGTTGTTTTTCCAACATCACCTTGTGTAATCTGCAATTACTGTTCTGTCCTCTGATGTCAGTAACTCCCAAAATCTTTCCAAAAGACAAAAGTATTTTTTCATCTTCTTTATTCAGACAATCTTCGCAGCAAAACCTGCTGACGGAGTTTTTCCAATTGTCAGAAAAATTATCATTTTCACTCTTAATTAACTCACTTATTGTTTTAAGTTTTGTATCTTCAGAAGAAGCGAACTCTTTAATAATTTCCTGAATAGTTCTTTTTGAATAAGAAATATGTGAATCTATGTTTTCAACAAGCACAATTAACTCTTTAAGTGACACAATTCTTCTTTTCATTCTGATATTAGCATACTGACCTATCAGAACAAAAATCATCGAGATAAGAAAAATTGCAGTTATTTTTATCATAAATTTCACCAATCTGAATTATTTCTTTTATTTTACATGGTGTACTTCCGAGAATAACAACATTTGCATTAATCCCGCTTTGAACAAGAGATTTGAACTGAGGTTTGTTTTTTAGTTCACATATATCAGATGCATGTATGCTCAGAGCAAAGCACACTCCTGAATTCAGACCACTTTTTATTGCCTCACATTCATTTGTGGTACCTATTTCATCACAAACTATTAAATCCGGAGACAATGTACGCAAGGCACACATTATTCCGTCAGCTTTTGAAAAAGAGGACAAAACATCAGCATCCGGACCTAAGTCAAAATCACATTCACTATCATACATAGGTGCAATTTCGCACCTTTCATCAACGACTGTAACTTTATGATAATCGCCCAACCTGCCCGATGACGCCTGACGGACAATATCCCTCAACAACGTAGTTTTACCGCTTGAAGGCGGACCTGCAATTATAACATCAGTAAGTCCTTTTTTAAAAACATTACTAATTATTTCATCAGCGCAACCTTTGAATTCTTTTGCAATTCTTATATTAAGCGAACTTACTGACTTAATTGATGCAATTCGGTTATTTTCATTAACTGCTGTTCCGCAAATACCTACTCTGTGGCCACCATTAAGAGTTATAAAACCCTGAGCAATATTTTCAACGTGACTATAAACAGAATAATTACACAATCTGTTAAACGATTCCTTTATTTCCTGACCTGTCACTTTATGCAGATCTTCTGTAAATATGTAAGTCACTTTTTCTTTGTCTGCAAACAATGTACCGTCCTGTGTTTTAAGAACGATACATTTCCCAGCCCTGAGTCTGATTTCATAAGTTTTTTCTTTAATTTCTTCACTGATTTCAGAAAGAATTCTGTTCAATGATGATGGCAGAAAAGATATAGCACCATCGAAAGGTTTATTCATGAAAATTCACTCCTTTACAACCTTTGTCCTATATATATTTCATCTTGTCCCTGAATAGAACTTGTTTAATAAATTTTAACTAACAGTTGAATATCAGAGGATATTATGCTAAACTATATATGATTATATTTAAGCGAGGTCAGTTATGAACAAAATAAAAAACAAACTGAATAGCGGAAAACTTTATGATAACAGATTTGTTTTCCTTGCAATGTTAGGTTCCGTAATGATAAGTCTGCTTATAGCTTATTGTTACAACATGATTCCTTTCAAAAACTACACAATTCTGAGAATGGACCTTTACCATCAGTATGGTCCTCTTTTTGCTGAATTCTATGAAAGAATAAAAGATGGTGGAAGTTTTCTTTATTCATGGAATTCAGGTGGTGGTTCAAGTTTTCTCGGAAACTTTTACAACTATCTTTCAAGCCCTCTTTCTTTGTTGGTACTTTTTTTCAGCCATGAAAACATACCTGTAGCAATCGGTGTAATTATCTTTATTAAAGCAACACTTGCTTCTGCATCTTTTACTCTTTATCTGAAACACAGTCTTAATAAACACAGTTACATTACAGCTGGGTTTGGTGTACTTTATGCTTTCAGCGGTTATTTTATTGCTTACTACTGGAATCTCATGTGGCTTGACGCTTTTGCACTTCTGCCCATTGTACTTCTCGGAATAGAAAGAATTATTAACAAAGGTAAGCCTTTAACGTTTATTATTTCTCTTGCTGTTGTAATGTTTTCAAACTATTACATGGCATACATGGTCTGCATCTTCTCAGTAATTTACTTTTTCTATTATTTCTTTACAAATTATAATTTCTCATCAACTCTTGAAGACTTCAGACTTCCTTTTGAAAAGGATAAAAAGATAAACAAAGGCTATATTTATAAAATACGCTCATCAAGATTTTTCATGAGTGGTATAACATTTGCTTTTGGTGCAATTACTGCAGCACTTACGGTTGCATTTGCACTTCTGCCCACTTTCTTTATTTTACGTGCATGTTCAGCCACTTCAGGCACATTCCCCGAGGAGTTCCAGACATACAACTCAGCATTTGATTTCATAGCTAATCACCTTGCAAGTCTCGAGCCTACAATAAGAAGCAGCGGTGATGACGTTTTACCCAATGTTTACTGTTCAGTTGCAACAGTTATGCTTGTTCCCCTTTTCTATTTCACAAAATCAATTTCACTTCGTGAAAAAATTTCAACTACTGCATTACTTGCACTTCTTTATTTCAGTTTCAATACAAACTATCTGAACTATATCTGGCACGGCTTCCATTTTCCTAATGACCTACCCTACAGATTTTCCTTCATGTATACCTTTATAATCCTTGTGGTCGCTTTCAAAACTCTTATGAGAATACGAGAATTCAAGCCCAAAGAATTACTTGGTATCGGTTTCGGAATTGTTATTATGATTATTCTCGTTGAGGAAATCGGCTCTAAAAATGTTGACAACCTTTCTGTTCTTATCAGCCTTGTTTTTGCAGTTATTTATTCTGTAGGCTTCTATATACTCAGTAATAAAAAATATAACCATCAGGTAACTGCTCTTTTCCTTTTCTGTTGCTTTGTTTCAGAATATGCAATCGCTAACACAGACAACTACGTGATGAATCAGGAACTTAAATACTACAGTTCAGATTATCAGGAATTTGAAGAAATAAAAGAAGAAATTGACACTCACCATAACAGCGAAAACATATACAGAATGGAACTTACCGACCTGAGAACACGTATGGACCCCTGTTGGTATAACTATAATGGTGTTTCAATTTTCTCATCAATGGCTTATGAAAAAGTTGCAAACCTTCATCAGAACTTAGGTCTGTATGGTAATTATATAAACTCTTATACCTACAATATGCAGACCCCCGTGTATAACGCAATGTTCGCACTTGATTACATTGTGAATAATACAGAAGATGTTACAATGAATGAAAACCTGTTCAGTTTAATAGGCGGAAATGATACTTTCACTGCATACGAAAACAAGTATTCACTTCCTATCGCATATATGGTTAATTCATCAATCAAGAACTGGGATTACGATAATTACGACCCGTTTACAGTTCAGAATGACTACTTTGAACGAGCATGTGGCATAAGCGACGTGTTTGAAAACGAAGAAATTTTTGATATATCAGGTTTTTCTGTTTCAGACATTTCCAACCCATCTGACGGTTCTGACTGCATTTACTTTACTGCAGAGTCAAGTGACGGCAGTGGTGAAATTACTATTCTTGTACTTCCCGAAGAAACTAAAAATCTTTATCTGTATGTTGATTCAAGCAGTCTTGATGAACTTACTGTAGAATATTTCGGAAAGCAGATAACACAGAATGTTGATGACGAACACTATATCCTTGACCTGGGAGAATGTGTTGCTAACGAGACAATCACATTGAGATTCACCGTCAAAGAAGGCGTTACAGACGGATATGCCGACTTTATGCTCAGGTCAATAAACATGGAAAAATTCATTGAAGGTCACAACATTCTGAAAAATCAGTCACTTGAAGTCAACGAATTTACTGATACAAAAATTTCAGGTACAGTAACTGCAAGTGAAGATGGTGTTCTTTATACTTCTATTCCTTATGATACAGGATGGACAGTAACTGTTGACGGAGAAAAACTTGACAGCGAAGAACTCCTTGATATCGGTAAAGCACTTCTGGGTATCAATCTCAGTGAAGGTACTCATACTGTTGAGTTTGAATATACACCTAAAGGTCTTAAAATCGGTATAGGATTTTCAGTTGTCGGAGTAATAGTTTTACTGATTTATATTTTCATAATCAGAAAGAAAAAGTTTGCACGTTCGTTTGTTATGAAGTTTGATTCATCTCAGGAAAGCATCCTCGCAAATGAAATCAAAGGAGAAATTGACAGACAGAATGCTGAACTGATGCTTCGTGAAATCAGTGAACAACTATCGGAAGAAACCGACAACAATCCTGAAAATACAACTGAAGAATAAAAAAATACCTGAATGCTACATCAAGTAACATTCAGGTTTTTTTATTGTTATTTATTTGCTATGGGAAGGTCAAAACAAATTGAAAGACCTGTTTCAAAGACGGACTTAGTCGCGTAAATTTTACCGAAATGAGCTTCGATTATATCTTTGCATATTGATAAACCAAGACCGGAAACAGATTTACTTCTGCTTTCATCAGTAGTGTAAAGAGGCTCAAAAATCTTTTTATATTGGTCAGCTGCAACACCCTCACCATTATCTGAGATTTTAAAGAAAACTTCAAAATTTGTCTGAGTTACTTCAATGAGTATTTCAAGAGGTTTTTCAGTTTGGTGTTTCATGCTGTTAGTAATAACGTTTCCGAAAACTCTCAACATATCACTTCTGTTAATATAAATTAACGCGTCGTCAGTTTTGTCATCAATTACAAATTTACAGTTAGCCCTTTCAAGGTCATCACGGTAATATGAGTCAACAGCACTCAGAAGTTGCTTGACTTTAACTTCTGATTTTTCTGCATTATCAGCTTTGTCGCTATAAGTGATATAATCATCAAAGTTTTCTACAAGACGTTTTATTGCAACGGATTTTTCGTAAATTGTGTTTACATATTTATGCAATCTCTCTTTAGGTATACCATCTTTCTTCAACTGCTCAGCATAACCCATAATTGACGTGAGTGGCGTTTTGATATCATGAGAAACTGATGCAATAATCCGTGTCTGTGTCTTTTGTTCTTCATTCAACGCTTTTGTAAGAGCAGCAAAATCCATATTCAGGGATTTTATTTCATTCTTTTCATCATATTCGCGTATTAAAGTTTTTTTATTGTAACCTCTGATAGAGTTTGCAAGTTTCTCCAAAGGAAGTATGATATTCTTTCTGATACTTATCAACACAATTATCATTGAGATCGTAAACACAATCGCTTCAAAAGTGAGTAACTGACCAAGATAGATATTCATAAAGGCAGGGATTTCACTGAAGGAAAATTTCTCGTTCATAGAGATACCTGCTTTGATGAAATAAATCTGCTGACCGTTGCTGTTTGTTGAAAGAAACTTTTCAGCTGCAGTAACGTACAAGTCGGAGGCCAAGCGGTCTTAGGAAGACAACCTTCCTGGTCAACTCCTTGGCTCACAGAACGACATGGCTACGATCCGACTTGGAAAATTTCTCGTTCATAGAGATACCTGCTTTGATGAAATAAATCTGCTGACCGTTGCTGTTTGTTGAAAGAAACTTTTCAGCTGCAGTAACG
>JAZRNJ010000049.1:0-3272 GCA_045648125.1 Acutalibacteraceae bacterium | reverse complement strand
CTCCGTCTTACAAATCCCTCAATCGGTGAAAAACTCATAAGAGGCGGTCAGATAGCAAATATCCCTGTATGACAGCCTCTGGGTATACTTGTAACAGACGGATATGCTGCAATCGGTGACAGTGCTTTCATGACAACGCCTATTATCGGTTCAGGTATTGCAAACACTCTTAAAGCTTCTCCCATACTTGCAGAAAGTATTATCAAAAATAAAGATAAAGATTATACTGTAGATGTTCTCTGGGATTATCAGAGTAGTTTTTATAAGAAGATGGGTGCAGGACTTGCTCCTATTGCGTGTATTAAAATGATGATTTCAAGTCTCAGTGGTGAAGAACTTGATTTCCTTGTTGACAATCACATTCTGACTGCTGAAAATATGGCAATCGGTGCTGATTCAAACAATATTATGGCAGTTGCCAAAACTTCTGCACTTCCTGTTTTCTTAAAGAAAATGGCAAAACTTTTCAGCAACAAAACTGTAGCGCCTCAGTTTACAAAAATGGTTTCAAGTATCGGTATATCAATTGTTGTGTCAGCCATGATGCCGAAAAAATATAACAAGAAAAAAGCGCTCAGTTGGGTTAAACGATATAATAACTGCTTCAAGCCTTATAAATAAGGAGATACATATTATGAGCATCAAAGATAAAAAAATTATTGTTGCCGGTGGAGGTCATGGTGGTATTGCTGCTGCAATGAGACTTTCTCAGTACGGTTTTGATGTGACTGTTTATGAGAAAAATTCACGTGAAAATATGGGATATGACTGGACAGATATTTTCGACAGAAAAGGTTTTACTTGTCTCGGCATTCCTATGCCTGATGAAAGTCTTTATAAACTCAAACACGATATGACATTCTACAGCCCTGCAATGGACACTCCTCTTACGCAGAATGTGCCTGAAGACCAGCTCGAAATTCAGATGGAGAGAAAAGATATCTACAATCATCTTATTTCTCATGCTGAAAAAGCAGGTGTGAAATTCGTTTTTGACTGTGAAATAACAGGGCCTGTGCTTATCGGAAACAGAGTTGTGGGTGTTAAAACTTCCGATGGTGAAAAAATCGGTGACCTTGTTATTGATGCCTGTGGAATACATTCACCTGTAAGAATGAATTTGCCTTCATCATTCGGAATACAGAAAACCCCGAAAGAATATGAATTGTTCTATGTTTACAGAGCGTTTTACAACAAAGCATGTGAAGTTGATGACGTTGACAAATACAAAGTTCTTCTGCTTCCTGAAGGTGGGGAAGGCATTTCATGGGTTGCAACTGAGGAAGAGCATACAGACGTGCTTATCGGCAGATTTCATCCTTTTACACTTGATGAAGCATTGGCAACTGTTGACAGAATGAGAAAAACTAACCCCTCTATCGGTGAAGAAAAGGTAAGAGGCGGTCAGTTTGTGAAAATTCCTGTAAGACAGCCTCTGGGAATTATGGTGGCTGACGGTTATGCAGCAATAGGCGATAGTGCTTTCATGACAGTCCCTGTTATCGGTTCAGGTATTGCAAATTCACTCAAAGCAGCAAAAATCCTTGCTGATACAATAATTCACGATGTTTCATGCTCGTACAGTGCTGAAACTCTTTGGAAATATCAGAGGGGATTTTATAAAGAACTCGGCAATGGTCTTGCACCTCTTGCTTGTGTTAAAATGTTACTTGCACATTTCACGGGGGAAGACCTTAATCATGTTTTCAGATACGGTATTCTCAACGCTGATGATATGACAATCGGTGCTGACTCAAACAACCTTTCTTCAATGCTCAAAATGGGCGATGCAGCATCTGTGTTTGCAAAGGTTTACGGTCTTACTAAAAATAAGAAGGTTGCACTCAAGGTAGGTAAAATGATTTACGACCTTGGAAGAGCTGTTGTAATTACTTTTGCAATGCCGAAAACATATAACAGAAAAGCAATTCTTAAATGGGTAAAAGAATACAACAAACCATTTAATTTTTAATTAAATAAAAGGAGATTAAAAAATGAAAAAGTTTATTGCACTCATTCTCGCACTCAGCATTTTTCTCATCTTACCTGTAAGCGTATCAGCACTTTCACTTAATGACGGACTTGATGCTCTTAAAGAAGAGTTTGTTTTCGGTGAAGGTCCCAAGGAAGACGGTTATTCAATTGACTACAGATATTTTTCACCTGTAGGCAAAAATGATAAAACGAAATATCCTCTTGTTGTGTGGGTTCACGGTCTCAGTGACGGCTCAAAAGACGGTGTTCAGGTAAACAAAAGTCAGATTGCTTATTGGGCAAGTGACGAGTTTCAGTCACGTTTCGGCAAAGCGGGTGGTGCTTTTGTACTTGCAGCACGTTCACGTGAGGAACTCGGTCACACATGGACAAACGCTATGGTTGAACCCCTGAGAGCAGCAATTGAAGATTTTATTGCAAAGAATAAAGCAAACGTTGATACGAAGAAAATCTATATCGGCGGTTATTCAATGGGTGGTAAAATGACATTCAAAATGGCTATCGCTTATCCCGAAATGTTTGCTGCAATTTTCCCCATCTGTCCTGCATGGTCACCTGATGCAGAAGCAATGGAATATATTTCAGATATGCCCACATGGCTTATTGCAGGTAAAACAGACCCCCTTGTTAACTATCATTTCTCAGTAAAACCTACATGGAATAAGCTGACTGCTGCATCAGACAAGCCTGAAAACTGCAGATTTTCAACTCTTGAAAAAGTTTGCTATGCAGACGGCAAAAAAACATCAAGTGCGCATCACTCATGGTTTGCAGTGAACTATGACATGTTTACAACCGAGAATACAGATTACCACTACATGACAACCGTAAACGGTCTCGGTGAAGAAGTAAAACTGACATACCCAAACGGCATGATTTCATGGCTTTCATCTTTCAAGTCAGACTATGACGGTAAACCTGTTGACGGTATGGGAAACCTTGAAAACCTTTCACAGACAGACAGCATGACAGCGCGAATTACTTTCGTTGAATTCTTTGAAATTCTTATTGATTTGATTCTTTCAATATTTAAGTTCTGATTTTTAAGGCACTCTGTTTTTTTGCAGAGTGCCTTTTCTTTTTTGCTATTGAAGTTGAAGCGAAATTATGTTATAATTTCGTGGTAGATTTGTAAATTTGCATTTTGCTATAAATTATAATTTATCTGTGTGTTTGGTTTACAGGCTCCCCTTGAAAACGCAAGGGGAGCTGTCAAAATCTGTGATTTTGACTGAGGGGATTTTTCGCTGAAAATTATAATTTATCCGTGCATTAAT
>JAZRNJ010000048.1:0-1874 GCA_045648125.1 Acutalibacteraceae bacterium | reverse complement strand
TTCTTAGGCTCATCTGTCCCCTCAGCAAGAAGGTCGATTATTTCTTTATTCTGTTTGCCGAGGTCTTTTGCGAGATCGGCAACCTTATATTTCTTTTCAGCCATTTAATTACCTCCGTTTACGTTAGTGATGTATTTTTCGAGGCTTTTTGCAAATCCTTCATCGTTGACGGTGAGAACGCCTGCTCTGACACCGATGATAGTTTTCATTTCATCCATAGTTTTTTCAGTTTCATAAAGAGTAACTTCTCTTCCGTCAAAACTGCATTCACGTCTGAATTCATTTTTAAGTCTTTCTGATGCATCACACGTGAGGATACAAAGATGTGCTTTGCCGTATTTTATAGCGTCAAAAGCTGCATCATGTCCCCAGCCGATTTTACCGGCACGACGTGCAAGACCTAAAAGATTATAAAATTTACTGTCCGTCTGCATTCAGTTCTTCCTCCATTGAGTCGAAAACTTCTGACGGAATACTGCAGGAAAGTGACCTTTCAAACGCCTTTGATTTACGGGCAAGTCTGAAACATTCCACATCTCTGCAGATATATGCACCTTTGCCCGGTTTTTTGCCCACAAGGTCAATTGAAACCTCTCCCTCAGAATTTCTTACAACTCTGATAAGTTCTCTTTTGGGTTTAAGTTCTTTACAGCCGAGACACTGACGCATGGGAATTTTCTTTACCTGAGGCATCATCTACACCCCTTATTCTGTGTCAGATGTTTTGAAAAATCCGCTTTCGGGCTGAATGTCAATCTTCCAGCCTGTAAGTTTTGCAGCAAGTCTTGCATTCTGACCTTTGTTGCCGATTGCAAGTGACAACTGGTCGTCAGGTACTGTTACGTGACAAGCGTTATTTGCTGTCTCATCAATTTCAACCTTGATTACATCTGCGGGAGCAAGAGCTGCGCTGATGAAGAGTGCAGGGTCTTGTGAATATTTTACGATGTCGATTTTTTCACCACCGAGAAGTTCTACGATTTTTTCAACACGAGCACCTCTCTGACCGATACATGCACCTACGGGATCGATGTTTTCGTCCTGAGTTGCTGCAACTGCAATTTTTGTACGTGAACCTGCTTCACGTGACACTGCTTTGATTTCAACCTGTCCGTCATAGATTTCGGGAACTTCAGTTTCAAAAAGACGTTTTACAAGACCGGGATGAGTTCTTGAAATCATAACTCTGGGACCGTTCTTTTCGCCTGTTCTGATGTCAACAACGAAAACCTTGATAAGGTCGCCTTCTTTAACAACTTCACCGTGAACCTGTTCTGCTTTGGGGAGGATTGCTTCACCCTTACCGATATCAAGAACGATGTTACCGCTTACAGGGTCAACTCTGTGAACAGTTGCTGTGATAAGTTCCTGATAACGTTTCTGGAATTCTTCCATTACCTGTCCTCTTTCTGCTTCACGGATACCCTGACGGATAACGTGTTTTGCAGTCTGAGCAGCAACACGGCTGAATTCTTTTGATTCCATTTCGATTTCAATGATATCTCCTGCTTTTGCAGATGACTGATATCTCTGTGCTTCTTCTACAAGGATGTCTGTGTCTTCGTCTTCAATTTCTTCAACAACATTTTTTCTGAGCCATACTCTCATTGTTTCATCGTCTGCATTGATTTCACAGAAAACAACTTCCTTTTTGTTGTAGTCGTTTCTGAGTGCTACGATAAGTGCCTGCTGAATTCTTTCGCAAAGAAGTGCTGCGGGAACACCCTTTTCTTTTTCCAGCAATCTTACTGCTTCAAAAAATTCCTTATTCATTTTTCAAACCAATCCTTTCAATATTTAAACTTTAATTTTAAACACATTAATTATTGAAATCGTCAAGCTTTACCCAGGCGGTTTCTTTTTTTACAAACACT
>JAZRNJ010000047.1:0-8513 GCA_045648125.1 Acutalibacteraceae bacterium | reverse complement strand
ATACTATTCAGTAATCGGCGGTTGGGTTTCAAAGTATCTGTGGGTTTTTGCCTCAGGAGGTGCGGCAGATGGTGCAAAAGACGGAGATTTTGATACCTTTATTACTCAGCCTGTTGAACCTATAGGTTGGTGCCTCCTTTTCCTTGGACTTACGGCACTTGTTGTTCTTTTTGGTGTTGAAAAGGGTATTGAGAAAGTAAGCAAGGTTATGATGCCGGTTCTTGTTGCACTTACTATTTTTGTTGCAATTTATTCAATGACATTGCCCGGTGCAATGGAAGGTGTTAAATATTATTTCACACCCAATTTCAAGGACCTTTCAGTTAACACTTTCCTTGCCGCAATGGGACAGCTTTTCTATTCAATGTCACTTGCTATGGGTATTATGATAACGTACGGTTCTTACATGAAGAAGGATGTAAGTATTGAAAAATCCGTAAGACAGATTGAACTTTTCGATACAGGCATTGCCTTCATGGCAGGTCTGATGGTTGTTCCTGCTGTGTTCTCTTTCTCAGGCGGAGATAAGGCTGCTCTCGGTAAGGGCCCCGGACTTATGTTTGTTACACTTCCTAAAGTTTTTGAGGCAATGAAGGGTGGCACAATTGTCGGTATAGTTTTCTTTGTGCTTGTTCTTTTTGCAGCACTCACATCTTCAATTTCTCTTATGGAAACAGTTGTTTCGATTGTAAGAGATAAACTCGGTTGGGGAAGAAAAGTTACATGCCTCGTTGTTTTCATCGGATGCATTATTCTTGGTGTACCTTCAGCTCTTGGTTATGGTTCATGGGCAGATATTACAGTGTTCGGTATGGCATTCCTTGATTTCTTTGATTTTATAAGTAACAGTATTATCATGCCGATTGTTGCACTTCTTACATGTATCTTTATTGGTTATGTGCTTAAACCCAAGGCTCTTATTGAGGAAATGGAAATCGGCGGTAAGTTCAGCGCAAAGAAACTGTTTACAGTTGTTATTAAATATATAGCTCCTATCTTTATTGTACTTATTCTTGTTTCATCAGTTCTTGATGTTCTCGGAATTGTGAAAATCTAAAAAACTAATCTGCCTTGCTGACACACTGTAACAGCAAGGCAGAATTTTTTTGTCTTTTTTTACAAAAAAGATAGTTAGTTTATGCTAACTCGAGGGTAAAACGACAAAATTACAAAAGAAGTTGAAAAAGCGTTGACTTTTTAAGGGGATTTTATTATTATATATAAGGAGTTAGTTATAACTAACCGTATAATTTGACATCCGGGGGATGAAAAATGAGAACTTTAAGAGATGTGAAAATCGGTTCAACTGCAAAAGTTGTTAAACTTCATGGCGAAGGTGCCATAAAAAGACGTATTATGGATATGGGCATTACAAAAGGTGTAGAAATTTATGTCCGTAAAGCAGCACCTCTGGGAGACCCTATTGAAGTGATGGTAAGAGGATATGAGCTTTCTCTGAGAAAAGCCGATGCCGAAATGATAGAAATTGAAGGTTGAGTGAAGAAAGGAAATTCAGATGGATTTAAAAATTGCTCTTGCAGGTAACCCTAACTGTGGTAAAACAACGCTTTTTAATATTCTTACAGGTTCAAACCAGTATGTTGGCAACTGGCCCGGAGTTACTGTTGAACACAAAGAAGGTAAGTTGAAAAAATACGAAGGTGTTGTAATCACAGACCTTCCCGGCATTTATTCTCTTTCTCCCTATACTCTTGAAGAAGTTGTTGCAAGAAATTATCTTGTAGGAGAAAGACCTGATGCAATTCTTAACATTGTTGATGGTACAAACCTTGAAAGAAACCTTTATCTGACAACTCAGCTCATGGAATTGGGTATTCCTGTGGTTATAGCGATAAACATGATGGATATTGTCAGAAAAAAAGGCGATAAAATTGACATAGAAAAATTAGGTCTGAAGCTTGGATGCAAAGTGGTAGAATTATCTGCCCTTAAAGGAGACGGTGCTTTTGAAGCGGCAGAAGCAGCAATTCTTGCGGCACAGAGCAAAAAGCATGAACCTTCTCACATTTTCTCAGGTGAAGTTGAACATTCCCTTGCTCACATAGAAGAAGCAGCAGTACATAATCTTCCACTCAGTCAGCAGAGATGGTATGCAATTAAAATTTTTGAAAGAGACCCTAAAGTTATTGAACAGTTGGAACTTGACAAAGATATTGTTGAGCATATTGAAAAAGATATTGTTCATGTAGAAACAGAATTTGATGATGATGCAGAAAGCATTATTACAAATGAAAGATATCTTTACATAGAGAGAATACTGAAAGGATGCTATGACAAAAAAAGCATCGGCAGACTTTCCACATCAGATAAAATTGATAAAATTCTTACAAACAGAATTTTAGCACTGCCTATATTTGCACTTATTATGCTTCTTGTTTATACACTTTCAATCGGTACTATCGGTGATTGGACAGTTGTATTTATGAACGATGGTTTATTTGGCTCTTTTGCAGAATGTGTAAGTGCAGGTGACCTTCCCGCATTTATGGCTGACTGGCTCAGCGTTCCTGAACTTCTTGATAAGTTCCTTCTTTCTGCTGACGGAACTCCTGTAGTTGCCGAATGGCTTTACAGTCTTATTCAGGACGGTATCGTAGGCGGTGTAGGTGCAGTTCTTGGCTTTGTGCCTCAGATGGTTGTTCTTTTCCTTCTTCTTTCTCTTCTTGAAGACTGTGGATATATGTCACGTGTGGCATTTATCATGGACAGACTTTTCAGAAAATTCGGTCTTTCAGGTAAGAGCTTTATTCCCATGTTAGTAGGTTCAGGTTGCAGTGTTCCCGGTATTATGTGTTCACGTACAATTGAACAGGAACGTGACAGAAAAATGACAATTATGACAACTGCATTTATTCCTTGCGGTGCAAAGATGCCTATGGTAGGTATGATTGCAGGTGCACTTTTCTCGGGCAGCTCGATTATTGCAACGTCAGCATATTTTCTTGGTGTGGCAGCGGTTGTAATTTCAGGTCTTATTCTTAAAAAGACAAAACCTTTTGCAGGTGATGCAGCCCCCTTTGTTATGGAGCTTCCCTCTTATCACCTTCCTGTTGCATCAAATGTTCTGAGAACAACATGGGAAAGAGGCTGGTCTTTTATAAAACGTGCAGGTACAGTTATTCTGGCTGCAAGTGTTATTATCTGGGTGCTTAACAGCCTTTCCTTTGAGGGTGGAATACATTATATCACAGGGGAAGAGGATTCAATCCTTAATATTCTCGGCAGTTTCCTTGCTGTTGCATTCAGACCTCTCGGATTCGGTAACTGGCAGGCAGCAGTTGCAACGCTTCTGGGTCTTGTGGCGAAAGAAGAAATCGTCGGAGTGTTCGGTTCGCTTTCATCAATGGGTGAAAATGATTACGTAAGTATGGGTATTGAATTTTTCGGCGGAAGCAAACTTTCGGGATATTCATTTATGATATTCAACCTTCTTTGTGCTCCGTGTTTTGCAGCTATGGGTGCAATAAAAAGAGAAATGAACAACGGTAAATGGACTTTTGCCGCTATCGGTTATATGACACTTTTTGCTTATGTTGTTTCACTTATTGTGTATCAGTTGGGAATGTTCTTCACAACGGGTGCATTTACTGTATGGACAGGAGTGGCAATTGTACTTGTGGCAGTTCTTCTTTATATGATTTTCAGAAAAAACAAATATGAAAATAAGGTGAAAAAATAATGACATGGCAGACAATTGTTGTGGCGACGATTGTTGCGGTAATATTTGTGGCAATTGTTGTCAAAGGAATAATAAACAAGAAAAAGGGCAAAAGTTCGTGTGCATGTGGTTCATGCGGGGGATGTGCAAATAAAGACTTTTGTCACAGCGGAAAATAAATAATTTGAATGAAAAACGGAAGTCATCAGGCAGTGACTTCCGTTTCTATTGATTTTCTTTGAAAAATATGGTTTAATATAGAGTTGAAAGGGGATGACCTGATGATTAAAATTTTATCAGCAATTTTTGCACTTATAACTTTACTTTTACCATCAGCACAAACGCCTGAAAGGAAATGTGACCCTGTGTATACCGGTACATTTATTCAGTCCTGGATGAGTGCTTACTGGGATGGAGACAGATGGTCTGAAGAAGTTGAAAATATGGAAAATGCAGGTATTGAATACCTGATTCTTCAGGATACTGCTAACATGGCGTCTGACGGTACATGGTCACTTTATTATCCCTCTGAACTTGAAGTTTTCAAAGGAGTGGAAACATATTCTGCCGATGTAATCGGTAAGGCACTTGCTGCTTGTAAGAATAGCAATATAAAAGTTTTTGTGGGACTTGCAATGTTTGATGACTGGTGGGTTGAGTCTGCAATTACTTCCGATTATAACTATGTATGTTCGGTTATGGCAGATATGGCTGAAGAAATTTCAGAAAAATATGATGGCGTTTACGGATTCTATTTTACCCCTGAAATAAATAATATGCCAACGATGAAATTATCCCTGGGTAATATTATAAAAGGTCTGAATGCTTTGATTGAAAAAATCCCTGAGGATAAACCACTTATGTTTAGCCCTTATTATACAGAATATATCTCTGTTCCCATGGTTCTTGCGGCAGAGCCTATGTGGGTGAAACTGATTAACAAGGTTAATTTCCGTGACAGAGATATTATTGCACCTCAGGATGCGGTAGGTGCTCAGTGGATACAGGAAAATGACCTTGAAAAAATATGGAAGATGTATCGTGTGGCAGTTGACAGCAGTGATAAAGACATAAAGCTTTGGGCAAACTGTGAAAACTTCACATTGGGCAGAGCCAAGAGTGTAATCAGTGGAATTTTTGTTCCACCTGCAACGCTGAATGAGAATTCTGTTCCCTGTACAATTGACCGTTTTGCACGTCAGCTTGATGTAGCATCAAGGTATTGTGAAAATATTATTACTTTCTCTTACAATCACTATCACAGTCCGTCTTATGTAAATCCTGCGTTTGAAAAAACTTATCTTGACTATGTAAGTAATGATTTTACAGTTGAAAAAGAAAAGCCGTCAGCACCTGCAATTCTCATGAATGAAAATGGCGTTCTTTCCTGGGAAAAATCAGAGGATAACATGGGCATTTCACATTATGTGATTTACAGAAATAATAAAGCCGTGGCATTTGTCGAAGAGACAGCAGCACACGAGTATATATTTGATAAAGACGGAGAATATTCAATTGAAGCGGTTGATGCCGCAGGAAACGTTTCGGAAAGAGGTTATTTCTGATGAAAGAAAATTTTAAGAAAGCACTTAAATTATTTTTAGTGTTTTTCAAAATCGGTGCATTCACTTTCGGTGGTGGGTATGCAATGGTGCCGATAATTCAGTCTGAAGTTGCAGAAAAAAGAGGATGGATAAAAAATGAAGATATTCTCGATATTCTTGCAATCTCAGAATCTACACCCGGACCAATTGCAATAAACTCAGCAACATTTGTCGGTTATCAGGTTGCAGGAGTTTTCGGCTCAGTTATGGCAACGTTGGGAGTTGTATTGCCATCACTCATAATAATTTCAGTTGTTTCATATTTCTTCAAACAGTTCCTTGAATTCAAAATTGTGAAATATGCATTTATGGGAATCCGTGCAGGTGTACTTGCACTTATTGTGAAGGCTGCAAAAAATATGATGAAGGCTTGTCCTAAAAATGCAGTTGCTTATACAATTGTCGGTCTTGCATTTATTCTGACTGTAGTTTTCGACATCAACGTTTTTGCAGTTATTATCGGAAGTGCAGTAACGGGACTTGTTTACTCACTTCTTATGAATAAAAGAAAGGAGGAAGAAAAATGATTTTTCTTGAACTTTTCCTCACTTTCTTCAAAATCGGTGCATTTACTTTCGGTGGCGGTTATGCCATGCTTCCTCTTATTCAGTCGGAAGCACTTTCTAACGGTTGGCTGACAATGGAAGAATTGATTGACTTCATTGCTGTCAGCGAATCAACACCGGGTCCTTTTGCAATAAACATGGCAACATTTGTGGGTACACAGATGGGCAAAGCTGAACTTGGAATCGGTGGAGGAATATTAGGGGCAATATGCGCAACACTCGGTGTTGTAATGCCCTCATTTATAGTTATCCTTTGTGTTGCAAAATTCTATCAGAAATTTAAGGAAAATAAAATTGTGGCAGGATGTCTTGGAGGACTTAAACCTGCAGCAATCGGACTTATCTGTGCAGCGGTAATTTCAATCGGTAAAACAGTTTTCTTTCCGGAGTCTGTTGCACTTTCAGTAATTGCAAGTTATACATTCATTTTTTCGGCACTACTTTTTGCTGTAATGTTATTCCTTGCACTCAAGAAAAAAATGAACCCGATTCTGATAATTGTTATTTCAGCTGTTGTAGGAATTGGTGCAGGATATTTAGGTGAATATTTAGGTTGGTTATAATTATATATTGAAAATAGGGGGAATAGATTATGTTATTCTGGATAGTTTTTGCTTTATGTATAGCAGTTACGGTGTTTTTTATAATTAAGAGAACAGTAAATGTAAAATACTCTGACCTTGCTGTTAAGGTAGCTACAAGCTCACTTTTTGTTGCTACAGGTATTGCAGCAATTATCAGTAATCCGGACGTGAATTTAACTTTCGCTTTGATGGTTATAATGGGTGGAGTTTTCGGTGTTCTTGGTGATGTTTTCATTGAACTTAAATGGCTTCAGAAAGAGGGCAATGATACTTTTTTCAACTTTGGCTTTGTCACTTTCATGATTCAACATGTAATTCTTGTGTCAGCAGTTTTTATTCATTATCCGATGAAGTTAGTTAATATTCTTATCAGCCTGACAGCACCTCTGACAGTTCTGGCTCTTTCAGGCTTTGGTGCTAAAATTACTAAAATGGAAATGGGTAAATTCAAGGTTATTGCAAACGCCTATGGTGCACTTGCATCAATGACTTTCTCTGTTGCTTTTATGACTATGCAAAATTACGGCATGGAAAAATCAATGATTATGTTCTTTGCAGGAGGAATTCTTTTCTTTGCATCAGACCTTATTCTCAGTCAGATTTTCTTTGTGAAAGGAAAATGCAACAGAGTGAGAGTTATACTTAATCACATCACATATTACGGAGCACAGATTCTTATTGCATCATCACTTTTCTTTATGAAATAAAAATTTCAATGAAAAATCCGACTGTTCAGAAATGAACAGTCGGATTTTTGTTGCTTTATTTAAGATGCTCTGCAACATCTCTTTCAAAGTGACCTGTGTCAACATAGGAATTCTGAGTCTGTATTTTTTCTCCCCATTTACGTGCGATTTCTTCATAGGAATCTGTTTTGATTTTTGCTCTTTCAAAGCCATCGGCTGCACCTTTTAAGCACCAGTCTGATTCCCACATTCCGTGGTTGGCTGCTTTATATGTCCAAAGGAACCAGCTATAGTCATACTTTTTGAGAGATTTGAAACAGCCTTCCCATGTTGTTTCCTGATGCGGATAAAATTCGCCCATCATAAGGGGAACTGTAGGATGTAAAAACCTTGTAAGAAGAAGGAAGAAAGCAAAGATGAAGTCTGAGTTGTTATAGAAGTGAACCTGATAAACTACATTTTCCCATCCTCTTGCCCATGCCCACGGAAGTGCAAAACCTGTCCATATTGCTTCCATTGTAATGAGATGGTCTTCATCAACTGCACGGACTGTATCGTAAAGTCTGAGATAAATTGACTCGTTATTTATTCGTCTTGTAAGTTCGCCACATTCAACATCACACATAGGTTCGTTCAGAAGGTCGTACATTGCAACAGCAGGGTTGCCTTTGAAACGGGTTGCAATTTCTGTCCAGAGTTCATCGGTAAGTTGACGGTAGAATTCGCCTTCTTCAGTTTTATCATAAAGTGTGCAGCTTTTACCTTTACCGCTGTGAGGAGCATCACTCTGGAAGCCGGGTGCACCGTGCATGTCAAGAACAACATAAATTCTTCTTTCAGAACATTCCTCTACTACCCATTCGAGTTTTGAAAAATCCCATTTGCCGTTTTCATCAAGGATTTTTGTGCCTTTATCGTCAGAATAAAAGTTTCTGTACCAGAAAGGAACACGCACTGCATTGAAGCCCATTTCCTTGATTATATCAAGGTCAGTTTCTGTGATGAAATTATCTTCGTAAGTGTTCATCAGTTCATAGGCTTTTTCTGTGCCGAAACGCTCAATAAGAGTTTCCAGCATTTCGTGATGGTCAGCCACTTCTTCGTAAGGGCAGAGCCAGTCCTCCTGAATAAGCCAACCACCAAGGTTTACACCTTTGAGGATAACTTTTTCGCCTTTCTGATTAACAATTCCTGTGCCGTCTGCAGAAAGAAAATCTTCTGCAGTAAAACTACCTGTTATTTCTGTCGGTGCTTCAGATGCAAAAGCAACTGTTCCTATCTGCAAAACAAAAATAAGACTCAGGATAATTGATATAACTTTTTTCATTTTAATTCCCCCTGTAATTTTAAGGAGATATACAGCATGGCTGTATATCTCCTTTATGATAATGCTT
>JAZRNJ010000046.1:0-2311 GCA_045648125.1 Acutalibacteraceae bacterium | reverse complement strand
TTGGCAAGATTTTGTTCTTTGTATTCATCATCAAGCGGTAACAGTACATACCTGGGTATGGCTGAAGAAGGTATACTGGTAGATATCGGTGTTTCTTACAAAAAGCTGAAAGAAGCAAGTGAGTTTCAAGGCATAGACCTTGAAACTGTAAAAGGAGTTTTTATAACTCATGAGCATTCAGACCATGTAAAAGGTCTCAGAACTTTCCTTTCAAAACATAAAGTTCCTGTTTTTTCTTCTTTATCCACACTTGAATGCCTTTTAGAAAAAGACTGTATTCCAACAGGCTGTGAATGTATTCAGATTGACAGCGAACAGGAAATATCAGGAATAAAAGTAAAATCTTTTCGCACTTCTCATGATACTCCTGAAAGCAGGGGATATAAGTTCATCCTTCCTGATGAAAGACAGATTTCAGTTTGTACTGACCTGGGATATATGAGTGATGAGGTTTTTGAAGGAATTAAAAAAAGTGACCTTGTGCTTCTTGAATCAAATCATGACCTTGAAATGCTGAAATTCGGTCCCTATCCA
This sequence comes from Acutalibacteraceae bacterium, assembly GCA_045648125.1. GTDB lineage: Bacteria > Bacillota > Clostridia > Oscillospirales > Acutalibacteraceae > SIG575. The sequence goes on along the minus strand of JAZRNJ010000046.1, from coordinate 1,777 downwards.
TTCGAACTGAAAAAGCGTATAATGTCAGACCACGGTCATCTTTCAAACGAAGCATGTGCAGATACGGCAGTAAAGCTTTTGTCTTCAGGCACAACCCGTTTTGTTTTAGGCCATCTCAGCCATGAAAATAATACTCCCGACAAAGCCTATGCAGAAACCTTCACAAAGCTTGACCTTGCAGGAGCAAGAATAAACATAGATTATACACTCACCGTAGCAGGTGATAAAAATAAGATGATAAGGCTTTAAAACCTTATCATCTTTTCTTTAACTTAAACTAAAGTTCACATATAAATGAAAACCCTTTCACGGTATGCCTTGCTCTTTTTATTCTCGCGTGTTATAATAACAATAACAATCTTTCCCGAAAGGACATCATTATGAAAGATAAAACTTCTTTAGTTTTTACAGGCGACATTGGTTTTGACAGATACATGTACGGAAAATGGGAAGACGAAAATCTTCTTTCAGATGAAATTCTCAACTTTCTTCACAGCGGTGACCACGTTATCGCAAACGTTGAAGGTCCCGTTGCACCTGTAGAAACAAACACAACAAAAGACGGTGTTCAGCAACTTCTTCACACAATTGAACCTGACGCTGTAAAAGTTCTTAATAAAATGAAAGCCGATATATGGAACATCTGCAACAACCACATCATGGATGCAGGTGAATACGGTATAAAAAGCACTCTTGAAATCGCAAAAGAAAACAGTGTTCAGACAATCGGTGCAGGAATGAATATTCACGAAGCAAGAAAGCCTGTTATCTTTGACGAAGCAGGCGGTATCGGCATGTTCGGTGTAGGGTATCAGAGAGCCTGCAGAAAAGCCGATGAAAACAAAGCAGGTTGCTACAGTTGGAGTGACCTTGAGGAAATCCAGAACACCATAAACGAAATAAAGAAAACCTGCCGTTGGTGTATTGTTGTAGCACATGCAGGAGAAGAATTTACTCCCCTTCCCTCTCCTTACACAAGAGAACGATATCATAAATATCTTGAAATGGGTGCTGACATTGTAGTTTCACATCACCCTCATGTCCCCATGAACTACGAAACTGTGGGAGACAAAGTTATTTTCTATTCACTAGGTAATTTTATTTTCGACACAGACTATCAGCGTTCACAGTTCAATACTGAGTTTGGTCTTCTTGTAAAACTTAATTTCACAGAGGAAAAATTCACATGGGAAAGCATGGGACTTGAAATAATCCGTGGCGAAGAACATGTTGTCAAAGCAGAACTGCCGAGAATTTTTGTTGACGTTCAGGAAGAAGATTTCAGACTTCTTTCTCCCCTTTCTGCAAAAATGCACATTAACGCTACCAAAAGGCAGATGACTTATCTCAACCCTGCACGTTTCAAAGACATGGCCGAAGAAGAATGGGCAGAACATTTCCGTGAACCGCTGAGAACAGGTCGTGTTCCCGGTGAAACACTTGACTTTTTTATTCTCGTCCCCTTAGCAGAAGAAGCAGAAAAGGGTGAATGGAAAAAAAGCAAATTAGAAGACGTAAAAAAATATATATTGGAACAGATGTAGGTAGAAATTATGAAGATAAGGAATTTACTTGCAGAAATTTCTCACTTCTTAATACCTCTGACTCACAAAAAAAACACCGCAAACTCACATGGAGTCTGCGGTGCATTTTTTTAAAATTATCTACTATGAGCAGTTAATTATTCAGCGATTGCTGTAACAACGCCTGAACCAACTGTACGGCCACCTTCACGGATAGCGAAACGAAGGCCTTCTTCGATAGCGATAGGAGTGAT
>JAZRNJ010000045.1:0-5146 GCA_045648125.1 Acutalibacteraceae bacterium | reverse complement strand
TCAACAAGTGATGCTGTCATTTCGTTGAACTTTGCTCTTGTGAGAGTCATTTCAAGATGTTTGGGGCCTGTTGCATCTGCTGTGATGAAGGGAAGGCTGATCTGAGATGTTGTAACACCTGAAAGTTCAATCTTTGCTTTTTCTGCAGCTTCTTTAAGTCTCTGCATAGCCATTTTATCGCCACGGAGGTCAACGCCCTGTTCTTTCTTGAATTCGTCTGCAAGCCAGTCGATAATCTTCTGGTCGAAGTCATCACCACCGAGACGGTTGTTACCTGCAGTTGCAAGAACTTCCTGAACACCATCGCCCATTTCGATGATTGAAACGTCGAATGTACCGCCACCAAGGTCGTAAACCATAACTTTCTGGTCGTTTTCTTTATCAATACCGTAAGCAAGTGCTGCTGCTGTAGGTTCGTTGATAATTCTCTTTACTTCAAGACCTGCAATTTTACCTGCGTCTTTTGTAGCCTGACGCTGTGAGTCTGTGAAGTATGCAGGAACTGTGATAACTGCTTCTGTTACTTTTTCACCGATGTAGCTTTCAGCATCTGTTTTGAGTTTCTGAAGAATGATTGCTGAAATTTCCTGAGGTGTGTATTTTTTGTCGTCGATAGCCACTTTATAATCTGTACCCATCTGACGTTTGATTGATGCGATTGTTCTGTCGGGGTTTGTGATTGCCTGTCTTTTTGCAACCTGACCAACCATTCTTTCGCCGTTTTTACCGAAGCCTACAACTGAGGGTGTTGTTCTTGCGCCTTCTGCGTTTGCAATAACAACAGGCTCACCGCCTTCAATAACTGATACACATGAGTTTGTTGTACCAAGGTCGATACCGATAACTTTTGACATAATATTTCTTCCTCCTAAGGATTGTTTATTTTTAAAAATATTTTAGTTTGCTACTTTTACTACTGCGTGACGGATTATTCTGTCGCCCATTCTGTAACCACGGCTGAAAACTTCTGCAATTGTGTTTTCACCGAGCGTTTCATCGTCAACGTGCATTACGCCACTGTGTATGTTCGGGTCAAAATCTTCGCCTTTTTCGCCGAATTTCTCAACGGAATTTTTAGAGAGAATATCGTCAAACTGTTTTGAAATCATTTCAAAGCCTTTGCGAAGGTCTTCTGCTGAGCCGTTTTCGTTTGCAAGTGCTCTTTCAAAATTGTCTGCAACTGCAAGTAATTCGCCGATAAGCTGTGCTTTTGTTTCGCCGTAGATTGCATCTTTCTCACGCTGAGAACGTTTTCTGAAATTGTCATATTCTGCAGCAAGGCGAAGCATCTGATTATTTTTTTCTTCAAGTTCTTTTTCCAACTTTTCGATTTTGTCAGCCTTTTTTTCTTTTGCTTCCTTTTTGGACTCTTTCTTTTCTTCCTTGAGTTCCTCTTTCATTTCTTCTGCCACTTTACTCATCCCTTTCTGCACTGATAATTTCACCGACAAGTTTTGTCAGATATTTTACACTGGGTACAAGCCTTGCATAATCCATTCGGGTCGGTCCGATAATTCCAAGAACTCCGCCCATTGAATCAGACACGTTGTAAGTGGAAATTATCATACTTGAATTTGCAAGAGGTGTACACGGAATTTCCTTGCCGATATAAACATTCAGTCCGTTATTGGTAGTGGAGAGTACATTCAGAAGAGTATCTCTTTTTGAAAGCAATTCCATAATACCGAAAACATCCGAACTGATTTCGCTGTTGTTGAAAAGATTATGTTCTCCGCCGAGAACAATATCTGCCCTCATAGCATCTTTTGCCAGGTCTGAAAGAGCCACAACAATAGGACTCATACTGAGGGCATATTCACCCAGAGAAACAACCAGACTCTGAAGCATCATATCTGCCATACTCACAAGAGGTTTGCCGATAAATTTCTCTGCAGCCATTTTATAAAACACACGGACGATATCGTCTGTGATGTCTGCATCTGTTCTGCAGACCTTGTCCTTGAGTATTCCTGAAGAAGTGAGAAGAACAACAATTGCAGTTCTTTTGCTTACGGGAACAAGTTCAACCTTTCTGATAGTTGCACCTTCGCTTGTGGGAGTAGTTGTGACCACTGCACAGTCGGTGATATCAGCAAGAATAAGTGATGCTTCCTTGAGGAGTTTTTCAGGGTCCCCGAAATGAGTACCCAGCATCATGTCAATTCTTCTTCTCAGGTCTTCATCAAGACTTCTTTCACACATCAGTTCATCAACATAATACCTGTAACCTTTCTGTGTAGGTATTCTGCCTGATGAAGTATGAGGCTGTTCAAGAAAACCTTGTTCGGACAATTCTGCCATTTCATTACGTACGGTTGCGGAAGATACGGAAACCGAAAGACTGTCAAGCAGGACTTTTGAACCTACAGGCTCTCCCGTCTTTATATATCTTTCAATGATTGCTGCAAGAATAAGTTTCTTACGTTCTGACATTTCCATCTTCTCACCACCCATCGTTCCGACAGTTTAGCACTCAGACTCTTAGAGTGCTAAACTATACATATAATATACAACTGATGGGAAATAATGTCAATATTTCAAATGTAAACCTTTTGTTAATTAAGTTCAAAAATAAACTTATCTTCGTTTACATTACAGATATAACTGTTTCCCGCTTTGACAGAACCATCAAGCATAAGCTCCGAAAGTGTATCTTCAATCTTTGACTGAATTGCACGTCTCAATGGTCTTGCACCGTAAACAGGGTCAAAACCTGCATCGGCAATTTTCTTGACTGCTTCATCGGAGAAGCTTACTTCAATATCAAGTTTTGCAACTCTTTTACCGAGAGAAGAAAGCATACGTTTTGCAATTTCTTCAATATCAGGCTGTGTGAGCTGTCGAAATACAATAATATCGTCAATTCTGTTAAGAAATTCAGGTCTGAAACATTGTTTCAGTTCGCCCATAACAGACTCTTTGATTTTTTCATGAGAAACCACATCATTGCTTTCTGCAGAAAAGCCAAATGATGATTTTTTATCTGTAATAAGCTTTGCACCTACATTTGATGTCATAATAATAACAGAGTTTTTGAAATCCACTTTACGTCCTTGTGAATCTGTGAGAATACCGTCTTCAAGAATCTGCAGAAGAATGTTGAAAACATCCGGATGTGCTTTTTCGATTTCATCAAACAACACTACAGAATAAGGCTTTCTGCGTATAGCCTCTGTCAACTGACCTCCCTCATCATAGCCTACATATCCGGGAGGTGAACCAACCAAACGTGAAACTGTGTGTTTTTCCATATATTCTGACATATCAAACCTGAGCATTGCATTTTCCGAACCGAACATTGATTCTGCAAGGGTTTTGCAAAGTTCAGTTTTACCTACACCTGTAGGGCCAAGGAAAATGAATGAACCTGTAGGTCTTTTAGGGTCTTTCAGACCTGCTCTGCCACGCCTGATTGCTTTTGCAACGGCAGTTACAGCTTCATCCTGACCTACAATTCTTTCATGAAGAACATCTTCCATTCTGAGAAGTCGCTGACTCTCTTCTTCTGTAAGCTGAGTTACGGGAATACCTGTCCAATCTGCTACAATTTCTGCAATTTCTTCAGATGTTACTTCACCTTTCATCTCTGACATAGACTTGTGCCATTCATCTTTTTTCTCAGCAAGAAGATTTGTCAGTTTCTTTTCTTCGTCACGGAGAGTTGCTGCACGTTCAAAATCCTGCTGACTGACTGCGTTTTCTTTTTCACCTTTAACGGCTTTTATTCTGTCCTCAATTTCTTTCAGGTCAGCAGGAGTTGTATAAGCTCTCAACCTTACTTTACTCGAAGCTTCATCCACAAGGTCAATTGCCTTATCGGGCAGAAATCTGTCACCGATATATCTTGATGAAAGTTTTACTGCTGCTTCAATTGCATCATCAGTGATTTTTATTTTATGATGTGCTTCGTATTTATCTTTAAGACCTTTAAGAATTCCAATTGCCTCTTCCTCAGTAGGTTCGCCTACCATTACAGGCTGAAAACGTCGCTCTAAAGCTGCATCTTTTTCAATGTGCTTTCTGTACTCATCAATTGTTGTGGCACCGATAAGCTGAATTTCGCCACGTGCAAGAGAAGGTTTCAGAATATTCGCAGCATCTACTGCACCTTCTGCAGACCCTGCACCAATGAGAGTGTGAATTTCGTCAATAAAGAGAATTATATCCCCTGCTTTTTTCACTTCATCCATTGCAGTTTTAATACGTTCTTCAAAATCACCTCTGTACTTTGTACCTGCAACCATACCGGTCAGGTCAAGAGTATAAAGTTTTTTATCTTTAAGAAGTTCGGGCACTTCTCCCTCAGCAATTTTAAGAGCAAGTCCTTCTGCAATTGCAGTTTTACCTACACCCGGTTCACCGATAAGACAAGGGTTGTTCTTCGTTCTTCGGGAAAGAATCTGAATGACTCTTTCAATTTCCTTTTGTCTTCCGATAACAGGGTCAATTTTGTTGTCCTGAGCCAATTCAGTCAGGTTTCTTCCGAATTTTTCAAGAGTGGGAACGTTTGAATTTTTACTTTTTCCCTGAACTTTTTTACCGTCATCACCATTTGAAGAATCAAAAGCTTTATTTATCTCTGCAGCAATTTCTGCCGTTGAAACACCAAGTTCTGACATGATACTGACAGCAAGACCTTCGTTTTCTTTTATAATTGCAAGAAGAATATGCTCAGTACCTACAAGTGACTGACCTGACACTGATGCAAGACTCACAGCATATTCAACAATATGCTTTGAACGTGGTGTAAAGTCTGCAGGTGTAAGCGAAGTAGGACTGCCTACTCCTACACTCATTCTGAGTATTTCTTCAATTTTTTCTTTTGTAATACCTTTAGATGAAAGAACACGGTCAGCCACACCCGATGTTGACAAAAGCCCCATAAGAAGATGTTCACTTCCTACATAAGCATGGCCTAAATCTCCGGCTGAAAGCATTGCATTGTTGAGTGCTTCATTTGCTCTTTCCGTAAAGCCTGAAAATTTATACATAGATGTTTCCTCCGTTCGTTATTTTGTAAATAAAACTTAATTATTCTAATATTTCTCTTGCTTCCTTTGCACGAATAAAATCTCTTTCCTCTGCATCAAACTGTGATGAATTTCTCACATTCACAGTTGCAGGTTGCATATCAGGAATCATTGCG
>JAZRNJ010000044.1:0-1479 GCA_045648125.1 Acutalibacteraceae bacterium | reverse complement strand
AGAGTTTCAAAGCCACCTGTTTCAATTGTTTTGACAACATTTCTCATTTCGTGTCTGTCATAAGAACCAAAATAGAAATACTTTGTGTCAAACATCATGTCCTCATAGCCTTTTTCAATTCCACCCTTCATCATTTCAGGTGTGATGAAAATATCGCCTACTGCTACACACTTTTTAACCATGGTAAATTCTCCTTATTTAATCTGTCCGTCCTGAATCATCATGTTGCCGAGAAGCATGTCAAATTCAGTTGTGATTTTAAAGTTTGTTCTTTCGCCCTTTACAATACCTACGCTGAGATTGTGTTCAAGATACATTCTGCCCGCTTCCATATAAGCGTCAATTTCAGCCTGAGTAAGTCTTTCAAAAAGGTCATAAAACTCTTTTATTTTAAAAGTCTGTGGTCCCTGGTCAAGGAACACTGTGTCACGGTTGGGAACAACTGTACTCTGCTTACCGTCTTCTGCAATAAGAACAGTATCAATTGTAGGAACAGATGTTGTTACCATATCATATTCTTTCGCAATAACAAAGTTATCATTGATAATTCTTGAAGAAACAAAAGGTCTTGCACAGTCATGAATAAGCATCATGTCTCCATCAGTCAGATTATCTCCCAGAATTTCCATGCTCTTTTTAACAATGTTTACCATTGAAAGGAATCTTGTTGTGCCACCATGGATAATTTCCACACGTGACATATCAACTCCGTATTCCGAGAGCATATTTCTGCAATAATCTTCCCATTGAGGATTCATTGCAAGAATTACTTTGTCAACACATTCCTCTTTAAGAAAAGTATTAAGAGTTCTTACAACAATAGGTGTATCACCGATTTTAAGAAACTGTTTCGGAACTGAACTTTCCATTCTGGAACCTATTCCGCCTGCGAGAATACCTGCAAAATTCATAATTTATCTGCCTTCCGTTTTATATTTCTGTTTCAAACAATTCGCCGTCAATGTTTACTGCACGGAAATCACCGGGCTGTTTGTCTTCAAACACAAACTCACCCAGGTCAAGACGTGCAAATTTATGTGCACCAACCTGTGCTGAAAGAGAGGGTTTGGGGAAATAATTTTCGCCGTAGAAGAATGAAAGATATTCGTGATAGTGTACGGGAATGGGCACTTTAAGACCGTCAAGTTCTGTTTCTGTAAGTTCCTCAAGATAGTATTTGGGGAAACGTCCGTAACGGATGTGCTGACCTGTACTGTCAAGAAGATACTTTGCATTTTTCTTCTTCGAGAACATTGTTGCGGAGAAGTCAAATATTTTATGCATTACTTTCCAGGGAATAAGACGAAGAATAGGAAGAATCATCTTTGTCATTCTGTAACGGTAAACCTTTCTCGGAACGTTATACCAACGGATTTTGAGAAGTGCTACCATTGCACAGATGAAATTAATCTGGAATTTTTCAAGAAGTCTGTTTGATGTTGTCTGGTCATATACGATAACATCAACGAAAACACCATC
>JAZRNJ010000043.1:0-3418 GCA_045648125.1 Acutalibacteraceae bacterium | reverse complement strand
CACATTGCCTACAGAAGAAGATGTTGTGTCCTCTTGTGAAATTGCAAAAAGGACTGCACCGTCGGGTGAGGGTGAAATTGCCTTTTTCGGAGGAAGTTTTACTGCAATTGAAAGAGAATATATGTTGAAACTTTTGAAAAGTGCTTATCCTTTTGTGAAAGAAGGATTTTTCAAAGGTATCAGAATTTCCACCCGACCTGATTGTATTGACAGGGGAGTCTGTGAAATTTTAAAGACTTACGGCGTGACAAGTGTTGAACTCGGTTGTCAGAGTATGTGCGATGATGTGCTTGCAAAAAATCTCAGAGGTCACACGTCAGGTGACGTTGAAAAAGCAGTCTCAATTCTCAGAGAATACGGTTTTGAAACGGGACTTCAGATGATGACAGATCTGTGGGGAAGCAGTTATGAAAAAGATATACAAACTGCGAAAAAAATAATTGCCCTGAAACCTGATACAGTCAGGATTTACCCTACAATTGTCCTTGAAGATACATTACTTGAAAAGAAGTATAAATCAGGTGAGTACAGGGTGATGAGCCTTGATGAAACCGTAAAGCTTGTGTCTGAACTTCTTCTTATGTTTGAAGAAAACAACATTACCGTTATCAGAACAGGTCTTCATTCAGGCGGAAATGTGGAAGAAGGTTATGTTGCAGGAGCTTACCATCCTGCTTTCAAAGAACTTTGCGAAAGCAGAATTTATCTGAAAAAAATAAAAGAACAGACCCAAAATATGTCAGGAAGTATTGTTGTGAAAGTGCCGAAAGGCTCTTTGTCTCAGGCAATCGGGCAGAAAAAAGCTAATAAAATATATCTTGAAAACATGGGTTTTCAGGTTAAATTCGAAGAAGACAGTAGTTTGAAAAAATACACAGTTTTGTGTAAGGAAGTGAATTTATGTTTTTAAAATCGCTTGAAATGCAGGGGTTCAAATCGTTCCCCGACAAAACAGTTTTAAAACTTGAAAAAGGAATAACAGGTGTTGTAGGCCCTAACGGTTCAGGTAAAAGTAACATTTCTGACGCCGTAAGATGGGTTCTCGGTGAACAGTCTTCAAAGAGTCTTCGTGGTTCTAAAATGGAAGACGTCGTTTTCAGCGGTAATGCAGGTGGCAGAAAAGCACACGGCTTTGCTGAGGTTACGTTGCGCCTTGATAATACTGACAGAAGCCTTAAATGTGACAGCGATGAAGTTGCAGTTACAAGACGTTATTACCGTTCGGGAGAAAGTGAATATCTCTTAAACGGTGAGGGCGTAAGACTCCGTGATATCAACGAACTTTTCATGGATACAGGTCTTGGTCGTGACGGTTATTCAATGGTCAGCCAGGGCAGAATTGCCGACCTTATTTCGTCAAAATCAGGTCAACGCCGTGAAATGCTGGAGGAAGCATCAGGAATTTCTCATTACAGATACAGAAGAACAGACGCTAACCGTAAACTTGACCAGGCAGAAGAAAATCTGGTAAGACTCCGTGATATCCTTTCAGAACTTGAAAGCCGTGTAGGCCCTCTCAGAACGCAGAGCGAAAAAGCTAAAAAGTTTTTGATTCTTGCAGAGGAAAAGAAAGAACTTGAAATAGGTCTGTGGCTTCATACAATTGAACGTTCAAGAAATCTCCTCAAAGAGCAGGAAGAAAAACTCCTTATTGCAAACGCACAGTATGAAGATGCTGAAAAAGAAATGAACAAAATTGAAGAAGAGCTTGACTCTCTCACAGCCAAAAGTCAGGGTATAGCAGTTTCTGTTGATTTCATTCACAGAAGTAATGAAGCACTTGAAGAACAGGTAGCACGTCTTGACTCTGAAGCAGCAGTTGAGCAGAACTCAATTGAACATAACACAGAAACAATTGAAAGACTTAATCGTGATATTGAGGCTCTCACAAGTTCAAACGAAGATATCTTCGCAAGAATAAATGAGGAAGAAGAAAGTATTTCTGCAATTGAAAAAAGTATTGCCGATAAAAAAGCAGAACTTGAACAGACTAAGGAAAGACTTTTTAAAATCCAGAGTGAAAACGAAACTTTTGCAGATGAAATTCTTTCTCTGACAGAAAAAATCGAAGGCTTTTCAAAGGCACTTGCCGATGCAAGAGTAAGAAAATCAACTGCAGATTCTTCAATTGAAGAAATCACAACTCGTGTTTCTTCTGTCAATGAAACTCTTGAATCAAGAAAAATTCTTGTTGAAAATTCAATAAAAGAAAAAGAGAAAAAAGAAGAAGAACTTAAAAATATAAAACAGAAATGTGAAGAGGCAAAAAACAGTATTGAGGGTTATTCTCTCAAAGCTGAAACAAGAAAAACAAAGGTAAATGAACTTAAAGCAGAAATTGACCTTCTTGAAATTGAACTTCACAAAAAATCTTCAAGGGCTAAAATGCTTGATGACCTTGAAAAGAATATGGATGGCTATTCAGGCAGCGTCAAAGCCGTTATAAAAGAGATGAGAAGAGGTGCACTTAAAGGTATTCATGCACCTTTGTCACAACTTATTTCTGTTGAAAATGATTATGCTGCAGCAATTGAAACTGCTCTCGGTGCATCAATTCAGCACGTTGTTACAGATACTGAAAACGATGCAAAACGTGCTATCAATTTCCTTAAAGAAAACAGACAGGGTAGGGCAACATTCCTTCCCATTGCTGCAATCAAATCAAAACCTTTCCCGGAAAAAGACCTTGAAGATGAATTCGGTTTTATCGACATGGCAGATAAACTTGTCACTTACGATAAACAGTACGAAGAAATTTTCAAATATGAATTAGGTCATATTGCCGTTGTTGAAGATATGGACTCAGCAATTGCAATTGCAAAAAGACGTGGTTATAAATTCAAGATAGTAACTCTTGACGGTCAGCTTATCAATGCAGGCGGTTCAATGACAGGTGGTTCAAGAACTCAGAACGCAGGAATGCTCAGCCGTGCAGGAGAAATTGAAAAACTGAACGGTGAAGTAAATAAACTGTCTTTGAAACTTGAAGAAAAAAGAAATGCTTTCAAAACTCTCTCTGAAGACCTTGTGCTCAGCGAAGCAACACTTTCTGCTGCACAGGCAGATTTGCTCACGGCTCAGGAAGATGAAATCAGAGCAGAAAGCAGTCTCAGACTTGTTCTCGGTCAGTTAGAAACATTGGAAAACGGACTGAAAGAACTTGAAGATGAAAAGAGAAATTCAGAAACAAGAATTGAAATTTTCTCAACTGCATCAAAAGAAAGTGAAGTTAAAATTGCTGAGCTTACATCAGAAATTGAAAAACTTCAGACAGAGGTTCTGTCCCGAAACACAAAGCGTGAAGAATTGGTTACTTCACGTGACGAAGTAAGTCGCCTTGAAAATGAAATCAATATGCAGATGCTTTCAGGTGAAAAGGATATTGAGGCAAAGCGTCAGAGTATTCTTCAGCTTAAAT
>JAZRNJ010000042.1:0-5946 GCA_045648125.1 Acutalibacteraceae bacterium | reverse complement strand
ACCTCTCGGCGGTGTTGACCCTGCAGCAAGAAGTTTTATTCTTGACACAATTATGCAGAACTATTCAAAGAACTCAACTGTTCTTCTCTCAACTCACCTTATTCACGATGTTGAAAGAATTTTTGACCACGTTCTTATGATTGGTAAAGGTCAGGTGCTTCTTGATGAAGACACTGACAAATTAAAAGCTGACGGCAAAACAATCGAGGATGTATTTAAGGAGGTGTTCCACTTTGCTTGGGAAGTTAATTAAAAATGATTTTAAAGCAAGTGCACACTCACTGCTTGGTATTTATCTCATTGCAATTGCAATCGGTGTTTTCACAGCTCTTTCTTATGCTTTCGAAAGCCTTGCAATCATCCAGGGTATCGGAACAGTGGCTCTGCTTATTCTCAGTTTTGCAGTTCTCATTATCCCCGTTTTCAAAATCCTGACTTATTTCAATGAGTCGCTTTATTCAAACCAGGGTTACCTCAGTTACACCCTTCCCGTAAAAAGCCGTGACATGCTTTTCTCAAAAGCAGTTGTTTCTTTTGCATGGATTACACTCGGTTTTTCAATGTACATCGGCATTTACGTTTTCGTAATCAAATATTTCTTCGGAAAAATGGACCCTGCAATCCTTGAACAGCTTGAACTTCTTTACGACATGATTGACACTCTGCCCGACAAAGCAGTACTCGTAAAAGTTGTGGTGGTTGTTATTGCAGTATTCTTCTTTGAAATACTTGTTATAGTTTCACAGATTTTCTTTGCTATGACTCTTTCAAACATCAAACCCTTCAACCAGATGGGTAATGCAGGTGGTTTCCTTCTTTTTGTGGGAATTTTCGTTGCGATGTTCTACATCTTCATTCAGCTTACACAGTATTGTCCCCTTTCAATTTTCATCACAAGCGGAAAAGTAAAACTTGTAACTGAAGCAATGTATGGTACAGCAGGAACGCTTATCGGTCTTGCAGGTGTTATCTTTCAGTTTGTATGTGCAGCAGCAATGTTCGTTGCCACAAACTACCTTATGAAGAAAAAAATCAATATCAAATAATCAACTGCCCCGATTTTTTCGGGGCAAAATCATTTAAGGGTAAAATGCCATGAAAAAGAAACTTAAAATATTTATACTGACAATGCTTTGTCTTTTTCTCCTTGGTGCAGGGACTGTGGCAGGTATAAACATTTACATAATTGAATATGCAAAACCATATATAATCACCCCGGAAGATGCAGAAAACCTGAACACAGACTGTGTAATTGCCTTGGGTGCCCAGGTTCTTCCCGATAAAACCCCCTGCCATCAGCTTTATGACAGAGTTATGATCGCTTCACAGATTTTCAAAAACGGTGCAGGTAAAAAACTTCTGCTTTCCGGAGACGCAAGAAATCCCCTTGAATATGATGAAATTACCGCAATGAAGGGGGTTTCACAGGAATACGGTGTGGAAGAAAACGATATTCTCTCTGACCCTGCAGGTCTTAACACTTACGCTTCAATGGAAAATCTGAAAAAAGAATTCAATTTTTCAAGTACAGTTATAGTGACTCAGGAATACCACATCTACCGTTCAGTTTACATAGCAAGAAAATTAGGACTTGATGCTTACGGTGTAAATTCTGACCCACGTCCTTACGCCACAATTGTCTACAATGAAGCAAGAGAAGTCCTTGCAAGATGCAAAGCATTTATCAATATAGAAATTGACAATTAAACATTATTATTATAAAATAAATGGGGATAATATTTTCGGTGATTACATTGAAAATACGTTTACCTGTAGGCATGAGAACAATCAAAACTGCACTTTGTGTGCTTATATGCCTTCTCATTTACAAATTATTTTATTATCTCGACATGCGTTACTCAGGAAATATCATCGTTTCCTTTATCCACGATTATCTTTTTGGTACTTCCCCAAGTTTTGCCTGTATTGCAGCAGTAATATGTATGCAGGACACAATTGAAAACTCCGTAAAATTCGGTGTAAGCCGTATTATCGGCTCAGTGCTCGGTGGCGTTACTTCGGTAATTCTCAGTCTTATAAACTCAGAAATTTTCTCATCACGTGGTGATATTTTCTTCTGCGTTTTCGGAGTGATTTTTCTCATCTGGCTTTGTAACGTTATTGGCAAAAAAGAGGCATCATCAATCAGCGTTATCACTTTTCTTTTAATTATTATCGGTATTGATTTTGCAAAACCTCTTGTGGCTGCCGTCAACAGAACCACCGGCACAACCCTCGGTGCTGCCATTGCAATTATTATTAACAGAACAATAAAAAAACCGAAGTAATATATCTGGACATCCTTTCATATATCTGTAAAAAAGAAAGGATGGTAAATTATGAAATTTATTGTAAGAAAAGCAGAAGAAAAAGATTTGCAGACAATTGCAGGTCTTTACAACTCGAAGAAAGATTATCCTCACTCCCCTTACGGCAAAGAAAAAAAAGAAATTTTTAAGTCCATGCTGAGTGACCGTTCAAGAAACATTCTCGTGGGAGAAAGAAACGGTATTGTGAATGCTTTCATTTCTATGAAAACAGAGTATAGATTTGAAAATAATCTTCTGCCCTCTGCCGTAATAAATGATTTAAAAGCAGAGGACAATGACGCAGAAATTCTTTGTGCAATTCTCTCTCGTGCAATTGCCATTGCCATGGAAAATGAATGTAAAGAAATTACACTTTATGATAAAAACTTAACTGCTGAAAAATATTCCCTTTATTCCATTTGTGGTTTCAAAGAAAATCCGGGATTTTTCAGAAAACAAATTTAATTTTCAGGACTGATAAAAATGAAGACGTTAAAAATTGAAACAAAACACATTCCCAGAATAGTACTTGCAGTTGTCTGTATTATCGTTGCAGTACTCTGTGGTGTTAAGGCGGTTAAAGAAATAAAGTACAGGGAAACTTTACCTGATTCTTCCGTAATGCAACTTGAAGACATTATTATAATCGCTGACGGTGGAAACGGCACAGAAGTACCTAAAAACACGAGTTATGCAATTGATGACCTGATAGCCAAACAGTTTGGTGCAATGAAAATTGACGCAAGGCTTACGAAGGATAAAAAATATGTTTCTCTTGCAGATGCAGATATTTCTGAAATCACTAACGGAAAAGGTGTTGTTGGCAGTTACAACTATTTTGACCTGCTTGAATTTAACATAAAAGACTTCATGCCCCGTGAAAATCCTGTAATTGAACTTGTTTCTGATACAGTACAATATGCCGGCAGTAATCGTATTCAGCCTGTTATTTATCTTCACGACTTTAACAAAAAAGCAATCAAAGAAATGATAAGTGATTTTTCGGAACAGGGACTTTCTGTTTACGCCTACGCTTCAGACAACATAAAAGAACTTCAGTACATAAGAAAACTTGACAGCTATGTTCCTCTTATCTATCAGGTTGATGAGATTACAGATGAAGTAATTGAAGAATGCAAAAATGAAGAAAACATATCAATCTGTTTTAACGCTGAAACAAAAAACGTATCGGTTTATATAGAAAAAATGAACATAGCAGAGGTTAAATACCTCTGCTATGGTGCACAGACTCTGAAAGACATTGAAGAGCTTTATAAATTCGGTGTAAGGAGTTTTATTACCGACACAGTCAAGGCAGGTTAAACATGAAAGAAGAAATTTATTTAATAGAGGGCATGCACTGTGCGGCATGCTCTTCTTCAGTTGAAAGAGTAACAAGAAAGTTACCCGGTGTTGAAGAAAGCAACGTCAATCTCCCTTTGAACAGACTGACTATACACTACGATGAAACACAGACCTCTTCTGAAGACATTATTGCCAAAATAAAAAAAGCAGGTTTTTCTGCCACGCTTAAAACAGAAGAAAAACAAAAAACAGAAACTGCAGAAGAAGACAAAGGAAAAGGAGAAAAAATCTCCCTTATTCTTTCGATTATTTTTGCAGGACTTCTGCTTATTTTTTCCATGGGTCAAATGCTTTTTCCGTCATTTCCATTGCCTGATATTATATCAATGGAAACTCATCCCATGAATTTTGCTCTTGTTCAGTTGTTACTGACAATACCCGTTTTAATTCTGGGAAAGAAATTTTTTATAAACGGATTTTCTTCTCTTTTCCATCTCAATCCCAACATGGATTCCCTTGTTGCACTTTCCTCAAGTGCTTCCCTGATTTTCAGCATCGTACAGACTTTTCTCATTGAAGATAACATTCACGCTGTACACAACCTTTATTTTGAATCCTCTGCAGTTGTGGTAGCACTTGTTTCTGTGGGAAAATATCTTGAAGAAAGAAACAAAGAAAAAACAAAAAGTGCCATCACCTCCCTTATGTCACTCGCACCTGATACGGCAATTCTTGTTGATAAAAACGGACAATGGGAAGTGCCTGTTTCAATAATTAAAACAGGTGATACCGTACTCGTCAGACACGGTGAAAAAATCCCTCTTGACGGTGTCATTACTGACGGAATCGGTACTGCAGACGAATCAATGCTCACAGGCGAAAGTCTTCCTGTTGAAAAAGCAAAAGGAAGCAAGGTTATGGCCGGAAGCATTTGCACAGGTGGTGCATTTTATGTAAAAATAACTCACACGGGTGAAGACACAACACTTGCGAAGATCATAAAATTTGTAGAAGATGCTCAGAACAAAAAAGCACCTATTGCAGGTACGGCAGATAAAGTTGCAGGAATTTTTGTGCCTTGTCTTATTGCAGTGGGTCTGATTTCAGGAATTATATGGTTTATAATAAAGGGGGACATTTCTTTCGCTCTTAAAATTTTCACTTCCGTGCTTGTAATCGGGTGCCCTTGTGCAATGGGACTTGCAACACCGACTGCGATTATTGTGGGTACAGGTCTTGGTGCTTCAAAAGGTATTCTCATCAGAAACGGCGAGGCACTTGAAACAACTCACAAAACACAGGTTGTAATTTTTGACAAAACAGGCACAGTAACTGAAGGTAAAATGGCCGTTACCGATGTTTTATCTCACGATAAAAGCAAACTGTTAGCCTACGCCTCTTCCCTTGAAAAACTTTCTCAGCATCCTATCGCCAAAGCAATCTGTGACACAACAAAAGAAGAAGAAATAAGTGACTTTGAAGTTTCTGATTTTGAAAGCATTGCAGGTTTCGGAATAAAAGGTAAAATAAATAACAAAGAAATCATTGCAGGAAATCTTCGCATGACTGAAGAAAAAGGAATTGACATTTCTACCTTCAAAAAAGAAATTTTTTCCTTACAGGAAGAAGGTAAAACACTTGTTTTTGTTTCTGAAAACAATGAACTGCTCGGCATTATCGCCGTTGCAGATACAATAAAAAAAGACGCTTTTTTAGCCATTGACGAACTGAAAAAAGCAGGACTTAAAACTGTTCTCCTTACGGGAGACAATAGAAAAACAGCCGATTATATAGGAAATAAACTTGGCTTTGACGAAATAGTAGCAGAAGTTCTTCCTACCGAAAAGGCTGATGTAGTAAAAAAATATCAGAATGACGGTAAAATTGTATTAATGGTTGGTGACGGAATAAACGATTCCCCTGCCCTGACTCAGGCTGATATCGGCTGTGCAATAGGAAGCGGCAGTGACATTGCAATTGACTCAGCAGAAATCGTGTTGATGAAAAACGATATTACAGATGTTGTAAAAGCAATACGCTTGAGCCGTTTCACAATAAAAAACATCAAAGAAAACCTTTTCTGGGCTTTCTGCTATAATACTCTTGCAATACCCGTTGCATCAGGTGTGCTTTATCCCGCTTTCGGGATTCTTCTGTCCCCTATGATTGGTGCAGTTGCAATGAGTCTCAGTTCACTTTTTGTAGTAACAAATGCCTTAAGGCTTAAAACAAAGGAGAAAAAATTATGACAGAGATTAAAGTAGAGGGTATGCATTGCCCCATGTGTGTAAAAAGAATTTCAGAAGCACTTGAAAGTGCAGGTATCAAAGCA
>JAZRNJ010000041.1:0-11071 GCA_045648125.1 Acutalibacteraceae bacterium | reverse complement strand
CTTTGTCAGTATATCTTGACCAGTTAACTTTGAGTGAGTCTGCTTCAACTGTACCGATGAAGTGTGTGGGAGGAACGATTGAGAATACTTTTGAGCCGTCGGGACCTTCCCACCAGAATGTGTTATACTGCCAGGGGTTTGTATCGTTCCAGATACCCATTTTATGTGTTACGAAATATTCAACACCTGCTTTTTTGAGAATCTGAGGCATTGCATAGCCGTTACCGAAAACGTCGGGAACCCAACATGTTTTGGGAGTGATGCCGAATGTTTTTTCAGCGTATCTTACACCGTGGAGAAGCTGACGAACAAATGATTCACCTGAAACAAGGTTACAGTCAGGTTCAACCCACATTGCGCCGATGTATTCCCATCTGCCTTCTTCGATACGTTTTTTAACCTGCTCGAAGAGTTTGGGATAACGTTTTTCCATTTCGATATATGTAGGTGCTGTACTCTGTGAGAAAATGAAGTCAGGATACTGCTCCATAAGTCTGAGCATTGTTGCATGAGTTCTGCCCAGTTTACGAACATACTCTTTGTAAGCCCACATGAAAACGATGTCAAGGTGAGAGTTACCAACAAGAGCAAGTTTACCGACTGATGAATAGTTGGGGTTGTTGTAAACTTTATCTTTAAGAACTTTCTGAGCTTTGAGAAGTTCTGCTTTGAATTCTTCGCCATCAAGGTCAAAGTTTACGTATGTGAAAGCTTCTTTAAGTGCTGCACGGATAATTTCTGCAAGACCTGTATCAAGAACAGGCATAAAGAGTGCATTGAAAGCAGCCTTGAAGTCCCAGTAAACCTCTTCGATTACAGGGTCAACAACACCGATAAATGAGCATGAAAGAGTTTTTACAGTTGATTCGTTTGAGTGCCATACGTAGTATGATTCAATATCAACATCATAATGCTCATTGCCCTCAGCACAGTTTGTAAGAAGAACGCTGTTTCTGAAGGGGTCAAGGCCCTGATAAGGTTCGCCGTTAAGAGAAAGAAGTGAGTCACCACCGAAGTAAACGTTAAGTGTTACCTTCTTACCCTTGAAGCGTTCGGGCATATCGAATGAATTTTTGAAGAATGCACTCCAGCCGTTGTTACCCCAACGGTCGCCAACATTCAGGTCTTTCCATTCGTCATATAAAAATTCGTAATCGTCAACACCTTTGTAGATGCATTCCTTCATTTTCCATGCAGGAATTGTTTCGATATCGGTGTAGATTCTCTTTTTAAAAGTTTTGAGTTTTACTGTTACAAGGTCATCAAATGAGAAGATACCTCTCTGCTTACCTTTGACCGCATCACGCCAGTCATCAACGTGAGCGTCCATTGCGTCAAGAGCAGCAACAGCATCAAGATTTTTGATTTCTGCCATTTGTTTATCATCCTTTCTTGAAAATTATCAAGTTAATATAAGTATAACATTAAATGATTTTATTTTCAATAGAAAACGGAAGTTAAATTATAATTTTCAACGAAAAATCCCCTCTGTTTTTTTCAACGAAAAATCCCCTCAGTCTGCTGACGCAGACAGCTCCCCTTGCATTTTCAAGGGGAGCCTGAAACCGAAACTCAGCGATAAATTATAATTTATATGTGGAGTTTATTTTGATATCGTAGGGCAGGGCCTTGGTCCTGCCGTCAGGTTTATTGTATTTTTACGGCGAGAGCAAGCCCTCGCCCTACGATAAAACCGTTAATTTTTCATTAAACAAATTTACTTTACAATATAAAACACATAAGTATAACCCACTTCATTAAGGAGGGGGTAAACATTACCTGCTTTGTAGGATGTGCCGTTACGGACCTTAAAGCCGTTGTTTGTGCATTCAACTCCACTTGAGCCGTTACTGGTAGTCGAGCATCCGAAATAGGCTTTTGCTTCTTGGTTTTCAAAATCAATCGCCATAGGACCGCCGCCCAAAGCAAACACAAAAACAAATTTAGGAGTATAACCTGTGTTGAAACTTCTTGTGGAAGTGCCGCTTCCTACGTAAGTTCCTATTGAGCAGGGATTGAGAAGACGGTCTCTTTCACCGGTTCTGAAATGAAGGTTGGTGTCATCTGTATGGTGTTTGCAGAAAAATGTTTTTGCAGAAAAAGATTCAAAGTTAAGCCCTGTAGCATCAGCAGGACAGAATTCTGCTTTCAGGTGAATGTCAGCATCCATAACAAGGCTTTCTGTGTTTCTGTCGGAAGTAACATGACCGCATGAGGAGGTAACAATATCAAGGTCAGAAGAGAAAGTCATGTAATCAACAATTTTTGAAAAAACATCGTGACACATACTGCCACCTAAAGAATCGGGAACATGAATGCCGAGAACAATGTGAATTTCAGCCTGACGGCAATATTCATCACGGACAAGTTCTCCGTCCTCATTTTCTTTGAAAATATCTGTTATTTTCACTTCTGCAAGACCTACGGAAACAATGGAGTTTCTCAGAGGTACAGCCTTTGCCTGAGGAGGGTATTCGGTCATGAAGGTTATGTGTTTAAGAGTTGAAATTTTACTCAGCCAGTCTACAATTGACTGAGGCATTACGCTTATTTTACTGCTCATTTTTACACCTCAACAATAGTTTTGATAATCGCCCAGACATAAAGCACTTCGTTACCGAAGTAAACTTTTTCACTTCTGTCAACCTTGAATTTTATTCCGTCAGAACTGATGAATGTGCTTGAGTCCGTAATACCCGAAAGGTCATGCTTTGCAGGTCCGATGTAAAGATAATGTCCCTGACTGTTGTAACCGATGGGAGTGTTTATTCCGTCAAGATACATTTTGTTTTTGTATCTGAGAGGCTGAATGAAACAGTGGTAAATTTCACTTTCCCAACCGTCTTCAGAGTGAAGCTGAGCTTCTCTGCCGTAAGCAGTAAAAAGTTTATCCAAAGACATTTTCTACCTCCTTAAATATTCATAAAAACAAAATGAGTGTCTTTCATGAGCGGTGTAAGTTCAAGCAAAGCATCTTTTTTCATCTTTTCTGCATTTTCGGTAAGTGAAGAAGTTGTTTTGCTCACGGTAATATCACCGGCTTTGAAACTGGTAACATCGTCAGTTTCAGAGGAAAGCATTACGGCATAATCGTAGTAAGTAAGACATGCAGCAGCTTCCTGAATACGGATATCATCAGCATCTGCGTCATCTCTGAGCTGAGCCTGAATTCTTTTTAAATTGACAATGCAAAGAGGCAGAAATTTTTCTGCCTCATATTCATCAAGGTTAACAAACTGTCTGAAACGTGATAAAACATTCCAACTTGTAGTCATATCTTAAACCTCAAGCACCTTAGATGCGTCTGTGAAGATTTTTGAGAAACCTGCAATTGAAGTGATTGCTGCACGTTCAAGCTGTCTGTCGATAAGTTTGTCATACTCTGTCATAACTTCACCTGCAGTTACCATTTCAAGTGCACAGTTTTTGTCAAGACCGATAAGCGTACCGCTATCCACAGCAGTTGATTTGATAAGACTTGCACCGATGGGTGTGATAAGTTTACCTGTTGCGTGGAAATCGAGAGAAGCAGTTGCATCTCTGAATTCAGGAAGTTTAAGCATTTTTGCAGTAACGTCAGCACTTGCAATGATAGTGTTCATTTCATAGGGTGAAAACTTGTTCCAGAAATCAATAAGGTCTGAATATGTAAGTGTGCCCTTTGTTTCTGCTGAGAAAACTTCTGCAGGATTTTCGTTGCCGTCACCTGAAATGAGTGTGTCAATTGCATCTTTGAGCTGTGCTCTTGCAATGTAAGCGCCAATCTGTTTGAGTGTTACTGTGAATACGTCAAGGTGCTGGAAACGGATTGCCTCGTAAGATGCCACAAGCATTCTGCCTCTCTTTTTGAGAGTTACAAGGTTTTCCTGAGTTTTGATAGTAGTTTCGGGAATGTAAGCACCTTCACCCACACGGACAAGTGCCTTATCTTCGTCAGAAAGAGAAGATGTAATTGCTCTGTAGTCAAGGGCGTTGATGTTGGTTGTAGCAGCGATAATAGAGGGGAGTACATCTGCTTCCTGCATACCCTGTCTTACTGCACGTGAAACATATTCGGGGAAAAGCGCAGAAGAATCTGATGTGCGGAAAAATTTTTCAATAGTATCGCTGTGAGGACCGCTTACTTTGATGTCAAATCTTTTAAGCTGTCTCTGAAAAGCATCAAGACCTTCAAGGTTTGTGCCTCTGTAATTTTCAGAGGGGTCAAGCTTTTCAAGTTCAGCAGTAAAAGATGAAGATGTGTTGTAAAGTCCTTTTTCAAGTTTAATGTTGTCAAATGTTGCCATTATAATAATTCTCCTTTCTTAAAACAAAAATTCCACAGTAGAGTCAGTTGAGTTTACTGCAAGTACAGTACACGCAACACCTGTTGAACCTGCTTTTACACCGCCTGATGAGTTAGCAGCAAGTTTTGTAAAACCAAGTGCAGGTGCTGTGTCTGAGTATTTTGTTTTCACATAGCCTGACATCTGTACTGTTGCGTTTTCTTTGTCGCTGTCAAGACAGAATCCTACAAATAAATCGCCTGTGTTGCAGGGAGCAACTGTAGCGTCATCGGAAATTTTTACAGGATAGAGCTTTTCAATTTTATCTGCACATCTGAATGTGAGCGCAGTTTCGTTAAAGCCGTTAAATGATACGTTCATATTTTTATTCCTTTCTTAAATTAAAAAATTGTTGTTGGAAATTTCTTCCTTGCTTTTTACAAGCTGAGGAGTAAAGCGTTTGCTTTCAGCGTCAAGACAGTCACGTCTTAACTGTTCAAGAGCGTCTGTGTCGAGACTTCTGCAGATGTTTTCTACGCTTTTAACACTCAGTTCGGGTGACACAACTGCAGTGAGTTTTACAATCTCCTGCCTGAGGAAGTTTTTGTATTTTTCTGCAATCTGCACATATTTTTCAAGGTCTTCTTTTTCTGTGAAGTTTTTCACCGTTCCTGCATTTTTCTGAGCAGGTACTGCAACAAAGGACCATTCGTAAGCATCTGTGGGATTTTTCAGAATGTGGTAACAATCTTTCCCTTTGATGTGTTCACAATGTGAGTGTTTTACGTCTTTTCCGCACACACTGCAGATAATACTGTGTACCGCAACGTTTACGCTGACTTCTTTTTTGATACCGGCACAGATTTCATCAATGAGTGAACTGTTTTTCTCATTTCTGAGCATATATGCACGTGCTTTAAGACGTGAGTGAGTATCTTCTGTTTCGACCTCTGCAGAATAAATTCTTGCTACCTGATTTTCTGCTTTCATTTCATGGTTGAGAATACCTGTTTTGCCAACAAAAAGCTCTGCAAGTTTCATGAGAGCATCTCTGTCGAAACATTCAAAATCTCTGTCGATTTCGTTGTCGCAGAGAATTACGTTGAATGCGAAAATGTCTTTTTCAGTTAATTCAGTAAGAGAATATTTGTTGATTTTTGCAAGTTCTTCTTCTGTCAATGTAAAAAGTTCAATTGCATTGTCAAAGTTTTTCTTCAAGTTTTTTCTACCTCCTTCTCAATTTTTTCAGCCTGTGCGTTATAAAGTCTTGCCTTTGCCTCCTCAACTGCATCCTGAAGGCAGATATCACGCCATCTGACTTCTGCTTCTGCAGTGTAGCCTTTCATCCTGAGGAAAGTGTTGGTGATTTTAAGTATGACAGGCTCAAGTATACCTCTGTAGTGCTCAAGTTCACTTGTGAGAATGTCAGCCTGCTGAGTAGACATTCTTTCTGTTGAAGACCAGGCAAGTCCCAACATAAAAGGGGGAAGTCCTGTTTTTGCAACAATCTGCTCAAGCATCTGACGGACGGGAATTTCGCTGTCGAGTATCTGGTTATCTGCACCGATAGCCTTTATTTCCACATCGCCTACTGCAACAAAATCGTGAACAGTACCGCTTGAATTCATTGCTTTGCTCCATTCTTCTGCAATCTGAACGGCTCTGTCCTTTGCGTAAGCCTTGTCAAGTGCATCGTTTGCAGGTTTGTAGGTTACAGCGTATCTCACATTTCCCACACGATCAAAGTTTGTGCCGATGGTATTGTAAATTTTAAGCAGAATTGAACTTACAAAGGGAAGTCCCTGAAGCATGGATGTGCCTTCAATTCTGCCGGGAGCAGGGTTGAGTGAAGACATCATCAGCAAATCAGGACGTGGTGGTTTTACATTTCCTGTTCCTGCAAGGAGAATTTCAACGTCAAAGCCATTTTCGGCACGTCTGAAAAGAATGTCATCAAGGCAGGTGTTATAAAGTGCACCGAAAGAGCCTGAAACTGTAGGGATGATTTCTCCCACAGCTGTACCGTAAGTGAGAAGTTCGTCAAAGTAAGATGAGATGAAGGCTTCAATGCCATGGGAAGTGCCGTTCACAGGAACGGTTCTGAAAAATTTTTCCATTTCTTTTTCAGCGTTTCTGTCATTGCAGGTAATTTCAAAAGAGCATACAAGACGTACAAGCTTTTCTATGGCAGCGTCAATAATGGGTACGGAATTTCTTAATTCCCGATAAAGACGTATACCTGCAGAAGTCATGGGCGAAAAACTTTCAAATGTGTTTAAAATACCACGGCCTGATGAAGTCTGGACTTCTGCAACATGTGAAACAGTCTGTTTCTTTGTAAAAAAATCTTTAAGACTCAAGTTTTACCTCCTTTCAGTTGAGAGAACAAAAAACTCGTTTTCAGGTTTTGCAAGGACAGTTGACACAAAATAGCGTATGTCATCCATAGCGTGGTCATTTTCTTTTCTTACAGAGTCTTTTGAAGAGGATGAATCCCATCTGTAAAGAGAAAATTCACGTATTGAATCACGACAAAGGGGAGAAAATTTAATTTTTTTCTGAAGGAGTGCATCAGAAACAAGTCTTATTCCGTCTATGACCTGATTTTTTGCAGGAATAGCACGGTATTTTCCGTGACGGGTGATACATTGAATAAAACTTGCCGCAGAGGGGTCGACGATAACACCTTCAATTTCTCTGCCTGAGGCTAAATTTTCCAGAGAAGAATAATGTTCTTCGTCAGTTTTCTGAAAACCCTCACGGCGTGAATCATGATAATATTCGTTTATTCTGTACCATACACCGTCATGTTTTCCCCATAAACCGAAGGAAGAGGGGTTGACCGTACCGTAGTCACAGGAGATATAATACTTTTCAAAAGTATCAGACGGTGGGAGAGTAACATGGTCTTTTTCGTTGAACTGAGGGTAAACAATTCCCTCGGCAGCAACCCATTTTCCTTCAACAAATCTTTCATAGAAAGGACCTGAATAAAGTGAACGGTACCTTTCAATTACTTTTTTGGAGAGAGAGGGATTGTCGCTCATAAGAAAATGGAGATGAAGACAGTTTTTTTGATGAGCCTTTTCAATCCATTCTTTTTTGAACCAGTGCTGAGGATTTTCAGGGTTGCAGTTGAACCAGAATTTAGCACCCTCAAGGGAACAACGGGCCAGAGCCTGTTCAACAAATGAACGAGGCATAAGTGCAACTTCATCAAAAAGCACACCACCCAGAGTCATACCCTGAATAAGTGATGCTGAGGCTTCATCTTTACCGCCGAAAAGATAAAATCTGTTTGTCCTTTTGCCGTAGGTTATAGTGATTTCGTTTTTTGACAGTTTTTCTTCGCATGAAAAACCAAGTTGTCTGATGAGGGGGATAACAGGCGTAACAATGTTACGTCTGACAGACTGAACTGTTTTTCCGCATATTGCAAAGCTTGTGTCACTGAACGCAAAGAAAGACCAGGCAATAAAGGATATTGACATGCAAAGTGTTTTACCGCTTCTCACAGCACCGTCGCAGATAAGTGCATCGTAACCTGAGTAAGATGATTCGGGATGCCACCAGGACAGAACGGTAAGTTGCTTTTTTGAGAAAGGAGAAAATTGAAGCTTACTCATTGCGTTTTCCGTCCAGAGCCTTTGCAGATTTTCTTATGGCTTCGTAAAATGGCATTGAAGAACTTTCGTCACCGTTTTCGCAGATGACAGATAGTTTTTCAAGTGCTTTGAGCCTGTCAAAAAATTTGATTTCAAGGCCTCCGCCTTTTGGCTTTTTGATTTCTGAGATGTTGAAAAAGTCCATGTTTTCAATTTCAAAGTTTTCTTCTCCCTCTGAAAGAATAAGTCTCAGACAATCGGCAACAGAGCCGAAAGCAAGTCTTTTAAGACCTGAGATAATTTCTTTTTTCTCAGCATTCTGCAAACTGAGAGAATTGATTTCTTCCCTTATTTCTTTTCTTGTCATCAACTTCATCCCCGCTCTTTCGGGGCTTGCATATCCGCTTTTTGATGCTGCTTCACGGGCGTTGGCGCATAATGCGAAGTAATGACAGAAAAGAAGTTCTTTTTTTGTGAGTTTTCCTTTTTTCATGTTTTGTCCTTTCTGAAGATGATTTGAGTTTTGTTCTCTCACATATAGGCGAAACTGAGGCAAAATTGGAGCGATTTTACTCCATTTTTTCAGAAAAAGGGTAAAAGTTCACAAATTGTTCACAATTCAGAGCGTAAACAGGCGTAAAATATATTTACGCACCGGATTTAAAAGGAGGAATAATAATGGAACCTGATGGGTGTTGTTTAACAAAAAATGAAATGAAAGGAATTTAGTTGTGTCTTTTATTAAGTATCGTTTTTCGGTGTTTAATAAAGGGTACGACATAACTCCTTTCATAGTGAAAGGAGTTATTTTTTATGGAAGAAAAAGAATTTGAAGAATTGGAAGCATTGCTTGAGGAGAATAAATTTACCGTTCTTCACGCTCTCCTTAAAGAGATGAACCCTGTTGATATTGCAGATTTCTTAGGCCGTATTGATGAAAAGTACCTTGTTGTAACTTTCCGTATTCTGCCTAAGGATATTTCAGCCGATGTTTTCTCTTACATGGATTCAGACTCTCAGGAAAATATTGTGCGTTCAATTACAGACAGCGAACTTCACAGACTTGTTGAAGACATGTACATTGACGATACCGTTGACTTTCTTGAAGACGTCCCTGCAAACGTAGTAACGAGAGTTCTCAAAGCAACTGATGCAAAAACACGTGAAACAATCAACCGTTTCCTCAATTACGCAGAAGATACTGCAGGCAGTATCATGACTACGGAAATGGTTCAGCTTCACACTCACCTCAATGCATCTGAAGCCATTGAACAGATAAGAAAAACAGGTATAGATAAAGAAACTATCTACACCTGTTACTGTATTGATGAAAAGAGACACCTTGTAGGTATACTTGACCTTAAAGATTTGCTTTTGTGCGAACCTAATACGAAACTTACGGACATAATGGACGATGACAAACAGATAATTTCCGTTACAACTCATGATGACCAGGAAACGGTTGCTGACCTTGCTCGAAAATACGACTTGTTGAGCGTCCCCGTTACAGACAATGAAAACCGTCTTGTTGGTATTATTACCATCGACGATATCGTTGACATCATCGAAGAAGAAAACACGGAAGACTTTGAAAAGATGGCTCTTCTTAG
Organism: Acutalibacteraceae bacterium; assembly: GCA_045648125.1. GTDB lineage: Bacteria > Bacillota > Clostridia > Oscillospirales > Acutalibacteraceae > SIG575. The sequence goes on along the minus strand of JAZRNJ010000041.1, from coordinate 1,591 downwards.
TCCTTCAGACGATACTTACCTTAAAACAGGCGTTTTCAAAATGTCAAAAAACAGAATTATCTGGCTTGTTGTTCTCATGATTTCAGCAACACTTACTGCACAGATAATCAGCAAAAAAGAAATGCTTCTTGCGGATTTTGCTTTCCTTATTTCAGCAATGCCCATGCTCATGGGAACAGGCGGTAATGCAGGAAGTCAGGTATCAACTCTTATCATTCGTGGTCTTGCACTTGGTGAACTTAAAATCCGTGACTATTTCAGGATTGTATTCAAAGAAATCAGAGTTGCACTCTGCTGTGCAACCGTCCTTGCAGTTCTCAATTTCCTCAGACTGATGATTGTAGGGGGAGGAGATTATCTGCAGTATTTTGTAGTGTCAGCAGCAATGTTCCTTACGGTGCTTATTGCAAACGTCATCGGCTGTACACTTCCCATACTTGCACGTCTTGTAAAACTCGACCCTGCACTTATGGCAGGACCTCTTCTTTCAACAATCGTTGACGCAGCAACACTTTCAATTTATTTTGCAATCGCACAGTTTGTGCTGATGAGATAATATTATCGCACTGATTAAAACCTCGTAGGGGTCATTCACGAATGACCCGTAATAAATTTTTATGAAACCTGACGGGAGACGAAACGTCTTCCCTACGATATAGCAATAAATACTCATGTAAATTATACAAACTAATTGAAAAAAGCGGCTCCCTTGTGTAAAGGGAGCTGTCATTTTTTTGGTAAAAAATGACTGAGGGATTGTTAAAGAAAACATAAAAACGGAGACAAATCCTAATGGAAATGTCTCCGTTAATTTTATTTGTCTATGTATCCTGATTAGTCAGCAATGATTTCGCCCTGAAGACCGGGTGCAGCAAATGCAGCGTTTGATTCGTCTGTATCAATGTGCATTGCAAGAGCGTAAGTGGGGTTAACTCTGCAGATAACATCGCCGAAAGTAAGTGTTCTGCCTTCTGATTCGATTTTAACAGAAACAACCTGTTTGTCCTGAAGACCATAAGCTTCAGCATCTTCGGGAGTGCAGTGGATGTGACGTTTTGCAACGATAACGCCTTCAGCGAGTTCAACTTCGCCCTTAGGACCTACAAGTTTACAAGCACCTGACTGAGCTGTGTCACCTGATTCACGGCAGGGAGCAGCAACGCCGATTGAACGAGCGTCTGAAGCTGAAAGCTCAACCTGAGTAGCAGGACGTGTGGGACCAAGGATAGAAACAGCAGGGAATGAGCCTTTAGGACCGATAACCTGAACTCTTTCTTCACAAGCATACTGACCGGGCTGAGAAAGGTCCTTTTTCTTTGTAAGTTCGTAGCCTTCGCCGAAAAGGATAGCAAGGTCTTCAGCACTTACGTGTACGTGACGTGCAGATGTTTCAACTAAAACTAACTTTTTCATTTACGTACTCCTCCAAAAAAATATTACTGTAATATTATACTACTCATTTAATTTTTTTTCAATAATATTGATGAAATTTGTATTAATATGTGATATACTTATAAAAAAGCCGAAAGGATTCAGAAATATGTATACAAATTGGGAAGAACTTAAAGGCGAATGTATGAATTGCTCAAAG
>JAZRNJ010000040.1:0-10081 GCA_045648125.1 Acutalibacteraceae bacterium | reverse complement strand
GGTAAATAAATCTTGAAAAAACATTATTATATGTTATAATAAAGACAATAACAAAAAGGAGATGTAATTATGAAGAAAAAATTAATTTCTGTTCTCAGCTTCATTATGGTGCTTCTTACAGTGCTTTCATCAGTAGCAATTGCTTCTGCAGCAAGTACAGTAAAAGTTGCTGCACCTGTAGTTACAGAACTGAAAGCTACATGCACATCAGTTACAATCAAATGGGAAGAACATAACGACGAAGACATGACTTTCCTTGTTTACAGAAGTGACACAGGTAAAGCCGGTACATGGAAGAAAATTGCACAGACAAAAGCAGGTGCAGTTTCTTACACAGATAATAAGGCTGCTGCAGGTAAAACATACTATTACACAGTAAAATCATATCTTGTTTTTGATGGCGTAACATACCTTTCAGACATGAGCGGTAAACACAAAATTAAAACAGGTCTTGAAAAAGCAGAATTTTCACTTTGCGGTAACGGCGGTAAAGGCGTTGTTATGAAATGGGATAAGAGAAACGATGCTTCAGGATTTATTATTTACAAAAGTACAACAGGTAAAGCAGGTTCATGGTCTAAACTTAAAGTTATTAACAGCGGTAAAGCCGGTTCTTACACAGATTCAGCAGTAGAAATCGGTAAGACATATTACTACTGCATTAAAGCAACAAAAACAATCGGTAACAAACTTTATGCAAGCCCTGCATCAAAATCATACAAAATGGTAATTATGGATGTTGCAGTTCCTCAGAATCTTTCAGCAGTTGCTAAAGATGACGGTGTTTACTTCAGCTTTGATAAAGTTCCCGGCACAGCAGGTTACTATATTTACAGAAGTGAAACAGGTGCAGCAAAAACATGGACAAAAATTGCTACAACAAAGTCTAATAACGACACAACCTATGCTGACAGAACAGCAGAAGAAGGTAAGATTTACTATTACACAGCAAAGTCTTACAAAACAGTAAACGGAAAAACAAAAGCAAGTGCATCTGCACCTAAGGTAAGAGTTACAGATGTTGAAAATGCTCCTCAGATTACTTTTGATCCTGCAGAAATCACTTTCAACAACTGTTATGAAGAAATTTCTGTAAAACTCTCTTTCAAAAACATGACTGCTGAGGACCAGATCAGAATTTATATCAATGGCAAAGAATTTACAGATGAAATTGCAAACGACGATGCAAAAGCTGAAGAATTCTTCAAAGATGTAAACTTCATGTTTGAAGAAGATGAAGACAAAGAAACAGATGATTCAGTTGTGCTTGATATTGTCAGACTTGCTCCTGGTGAAGGCACATTGAAAGTTGCACATGCAAAATACACAGATATTTATGCAGAACTTAAAATTAATGCTCCCGAGCTTGAATACGATAAAGATTTCAAGTTGTTTGCTGAAAAAGTTGAAGAGGGCAGAAAATTTGTAAAAATTGCAAAAACTCAGCTCGAAGCAGCAAAAGCAGCTACAACTGATGAAGAAAAAGCAACAAAGATTGAAATGGCAACAACAAGACTTGAAGAAGCAAAAACATATTTTGAAGAAGCAAGCATTCTTCTTGCAAAATATGATAAGGATTACAACGGTTTTGATGATTACAAAATAGAAATTGACAGTGCCGAAGTTGCAGTTTCAACAACAGAAAATGCAATAGATCTTATTACAAAAACAAAAGATATTGACAAAGCAATGTCAAGACTTGATGAAATTTTAGCATAAAAAATTCACACAAAACAACAAAAAGCAGAGTTCAATCTGAACTCTGCTTTTTTTATAAGTTTTTGATTTGTCAGATGTCTATGTTTTCAATGATATTTGATTCTACTGCAACGCCCTCTGCATCAATAATGAATGAACGGATTTCATAAGGTTCAATGTCAACCCAGAAACAAGCATCAAGAAGTTTTGATTTTACAACAATCTTTTCACTTACATCTGCTGTCTGTCTTATTCTCATGATAACTTTGTCTGAATTTTCACAGCATTTTTTGAGAGCAAGAAGTTCAGCAGTTTCGCTTGTTGTTTCAAAAATATCTGTAGCACACACGTCGATATTTTCAAGTTCTTTTGCAATTTCTGCTGCTTTATCACCTGCACAGGGGAACCCTGAAATAAGTGATTTCCATGCTTTATTTATTTCCTTGATTTTGCTGTCAGCACCATTTCTGATAACATTAACAATATCAAGAACTTCACTCTGAAGAAGTGATTTTTCAATTTCATTTTCGCCAACTGAAGCTGAAAAGTCAATATCGGCAAAAATGTCAACATCTTCAAGGTTGTTATAAAATTCATTGAAATATGCATCAAGAGTAATCATTTCATCCTCTGATGTGATTTCATCAATTGATTTGAAGTTGAGAGCCTTTGTTGATGTGCCGAGAATTCTGTTGCCGTTTTTTGAATCAAGCCAATAGAAATCAGCTTTTGCTAAAGCCTCTTCTTCAACGTAGCAGTTAATTCTTGAACGGAAAAGAATTTCAATTGCACAGGGGTTGGTGAGTTTTTTACCGTAAGCTGTACGGAAAACTTTGCCGAAATTTTTCATGAAGAATTTCTGAGAATAAAGTGTGTTTCTTGCCATGTTTTCATCAGAAATTTTTTCGTCAGTGCTGTCATTCCACCAACCTGCAAGAGGCTGAAGTCTTTTTGCTTCAATGAATGCTTTTACTTTTTCAAAAGTTTCAGGTTCATTCTTTTTGATGAATTTGTAGTCAGATGCATAGAATGCATTGAGAACATTTTTTTCATCTTTTTCAAGGAAAGCAATTGCTTTTGCAAAACTTCCCTGAATATCATTTTTATCTGCTTTAAATACAGCAAGTGTATAGTTTGTCATGTTTTTTTCCTCCCTTATTCTTCGCTTCCGATAAGACCGAAGTAGCGACCTGTCCAGTAAGCGAATGTGTAAACGAAGCAACTTTCAACGCAGTACATACCGCCTGAATCTTCTCTGCAGTAAGCCATGGGGTTTCTGTCGTATTTAGCGATAAATCTTTCATCAGCAGGAAGGAGTGATGAAATTTCTTTTGTTGTACCACTGAAACGATACTGCATGGGATAGTCTTTTCTGTCAATTGTAACGCCAGATGCAAGACGTGAGGGAGGACAACGATAGAAATAATTTACTGCTCTTTCTATGTCAATTTCATCGCCTGTTGCAAGTGTGTATGCAAAGTCATAACAAGGAGAGTGTTCTTTAGCGAGAGTGGTTCTCCAACTTCTGAAACCTGTCTTCCATTTTTCAAGATATTCAGCATCTTTTTCAAGGTCACAAAGCTGCCAGAAAGAAACAACTGCAAGCATGTGGTCACCATACATCATGTCTTCTCTCAGGTCATATTCGTTAGCCATACTTGCTTTATAGAATCTTTCATGATGCTTTGTTGCAAGTTCAGGATAACCGAGTGAATAAACGTCTTTGAGTGCAGCCTGTATTTTTTCATCTCCACCGAGAATAAGGTCTGCAGCCTTGAAGTAGAACATAAGCTCTGCTGAGTTGAGAGCACCGTCTGACCAGCCCATTTCTGAATTGAAGTAGTTCATGTTCCATTTTGCCCATGCTGTGGGACCACCATGGAAATCAACCATCTGATAACCGTTGTCAATGAAATGGTATGTTGTGTTCTTTATTGTTTCCTTAATGATTTCATCAAGTTCAGGGTCTACAGGACCGAGAATTTCGTGGGCGTATCTCATAAGAAGATACTGAAGTGTAACTTCGTCACTGGATGTATCAGCCTTGTAGATAAGGTCATCTTCTGTATAGCCAAGGTCTGTGTAAAGATGCTTGAGTCTTTCAGGGATAGGAGCACCACAGTAAACTTTTGCACCTAAAACATTCAGATGTTTTGCATAATTTGAATCTCTGAGATATGCATAATCACCTTTTCTTGCGAAGAAAAGACCATCATCGGGAATTCTTTCGTTTGAACACATATAAGTTCTTGCGAAGAAACCGTCACCTCTGCCGGGAACATAGAAAAGAAGAAGACAAGCTTCTGTTGCTCTTGTTGCAACATCCTTGATTCTGAGTGTTTCGGGATGGTCTGCACCAAGTTCACGGACAAGTGTAGCGTAATGGAAAATTTCACCTACAGCGTAAGCTGCTGTGAAACCACCGTCGTTGTCACATTCGTTATCATAGAATTTTGAAGAAAGGTCACGTGCTTTTTCAAGTCTTCTCTGGCTGATCATACCACGTCTGTCAACGATGTCAAGAGTTTCCTGAAGAAGTACGTTTGCTTTTTCATCTGTGCTGTATTCCACAAATTCAATATGTACAACACCTGTTTCTGTTTTAACCCAGACTGAGTTTCCGTCTGCAAGAAGTTTTTCTACTTTATTGTCGTGAAGATGTCTGTCAGCAGCAAAGTACATAACTTTATCTTCCATACGTTCAGCATCAGCGTCATAACGTGTAAGACCTGTTTTGGCACCGTACCATTCGCAACCATCATCAGTTTTTACAAAACAAGTGTAATCTTTTTTCTTTGAAGGAAGAGGAAGAGGGAAATCTGTAAGGTCAGGTTTCACACATTCTGCTTCAAACAAAGCCTTGGGAATTTCAGGAGAGTCGATTTCATAGAAAGTCGGCACCCTGTTCAGATGTCTTTTTAAAATGTAAGGTTTCATTTTTACACCTCTCATAATGTATTTTATTATTTAATTTAGTATATCAAACATTGCCACCGTTTGCAATGATTTTTTCTTCTGCTTCACTTAATGACTGAGAAAGTTTTTCCCACTCTTCAAGAAGATAATCAAGGCTTTCACGGACATTGTTCAATTCTGTAGTAAGCGAACTGATTTTTTCGTAATCAGATGCATTTTCAGGTTGAGATAATTCTTCTTCCAATGAAGCAGATTTTGCTTCTGATTTTTCAATTTCTTCTTCGCACTTTTTCAGTGCAGTCTGAAGTTTTCTGTATTCACTTTTCAGTTCTTTTCTCAGCTTGTAATCATTCTGCTGAGGTTTTTCTTTTTTTACAGTCTGTATTTCTGCTTTTTCATTTTCAAGAGCCTGACAGTAATCGTCATAATTTCCGTCGAAACTTTTTATTCCGTCATCGTAAAATCTTACAATTTTTGTTGAAAGTTTGTTGATGAAATATCGGTCATGAGAGACGGTAAGAACAGTGCCGCCGTAAGATAAAAGAGCATTTTCGAGAGCTTCACGTGAACGGATGTCAAGATGGTTTGTCGGTTCGTCAAGAAAAAGTAAATTTGCACCTGTGAGCATAAGCTTGAGAAGTGCAATTCTTGCTTTTTCACCACCTGAAAGTTCACCGATTTTTTTGAAAACATCTTCGCCTTTGAAAAGGAACATTGCAAGGGCACTTCTGACCATTGTTTCGTTATAATCTTTGTGTTCATCCCAGATTTCATCAATGGCAGTTTTTGAGTCATCAAGACCTGCAAGACTCTGGTCGAAGTAACCGATTTTTACATTTGCACCGAAAGTGAATGTGCCGAAGTCCTGAGTTTCTTTACCTGTAAGAATTTTAAGCAAAGTTGTTTTACCGCAACCGTTAGGACCGAGCAGAAATGTTCTGTCGCCTTTATAAAGATTGAAATTTACATTTTTGAAAAGTCTTTTTGAGTCAAAGGATTTCTGAAGATCTTTTATAAAAAGAACATCGTTACCGCTTTTTTCTTCTGCAGTAAATTTGAAATGAAATTCTTCTTGCTTTTCGTCAGGTGTTTCAAGATTTTCGAGCATTCTGTCAATCATTTTTTGTTTGCTTTCAGCCGTTCTGATATTCTTTTCACGGTTAAACTGTTTCTGCTGAGCAATAATGCCTTCGATTCTGTGAACCTCAGCCATTGTATTGTCGTAATTTCTTTGAAGAGTGAGAGAATCAATTTCTTTCTGTTTGCGTGAAACAGTATAATTACCTTTTCTGAGAACAACTTTTTTGTTTTCAATTTCAAGAGTTTTTGATGTGACTTTATCAAGGAAATATCGGTCATGGGAAATGATAATTGATGCACCTTTGAAGTCACGCAAAAATTCCTCGAGCCATTCAACGCTTTCAATGTCGAGATGGTTTGTCGGTTCGTCAAGAAGAAGTAAGTTTGCACCACTCAGGAGAAGTTTTGCAAGAGAAAGTTTTGACTTCTGACCACCACTTAAGTTTGCAACGGGAATATAGAAATCATCTTCAGAAAAGCCAAGACCAATGAGTGTTGCTCTTGCACGACTTTTGTATGTAAGGCCACCCATTTCCTGGAATTTTTCTGTAAGAAAACCTTGTCTTGAAATCAGTTCATTAAGGCTGTCAGCACCTTCGTCAATCTTTTTTGAAAGATTTTCAATTTCGTTTTCCATTTCTGTCAGGTGATTGAAAACTGTCATCATTTCTCCGTAAAGGGAAAGTTGTGAGCCACGGCAGGCATGCTGTTGCATGTAGCCGATAACAGTGTTTTTGCCTGTTATTATGTCTCCTTCAAAACCGTCTTCTTCACCTGTGATTATCCTGAAAAGAGTAGTTTTACCTACGCCGTTAGCTCCGATTAAGCCTACAGCTTCATTTTCACCGATTTCGAAGGAGCCACCTGAAAAAAGGAGACTTTCTCCGAAACTCATGTTCAGATTTGATGCTGAAAGGACAGCCATCACATAACCCTCGTTTCAAGAAGTGTCATTTCACCTGTTACTTTGAAATTACCTGTTTTTGCAGGGATAAATACACAGTCACCGGGAATAAGTTGGGTTGTATTTTTATCACATTCAATTTTGCCTTCACCTTCGATACAAACAAATGAAACAAATGAATTTTCATCTGCTGTGCCTGTATATTCGGCATGAGTTTTAACTTCTGAGAAGTTATAGAATTCACATTCTGAGAGAAGACGTTTTGAATAGTTTTCTGTGTTTTCTTCACCTGAGAAAACAACACTTTCCTGTTTGTTGTAGTTAATAACTTTAAGTGCTTTATCAACATGAAGTTCTCTCTTTTTGCCGTCAGCACCTACTCTGTCATAGTCGTAAACACGGAAAGTTGTGTTTGAATTCTGCTGAACTTCAACAAGGAAAATACCTTTGCATATTGCATGGAGAGTACCTGCTTCAATGTGGTAACATTCTCCTTTTTTTACTTTCACACGGTTTACTTTGTCGATAAAAGTTCCGTTGTTTACGCTTTCAATGAAATCTTCTTTTGTGATGTCTGCTTTGAAACCGTAAATAAGTTCTGCACCTTCATCACAATCGGCAATGTACCATGACTCTGTTTTACCTTCTTCACCTGCATCTTTATCAGCAGTTTCATCTGAAGGATGAACCTGAAGAGAGAGGTTGTCTTTGGCGTCAATGAGTTTTGTAAGAATGGGGAATTTATCAAATTTTTTGCAGTTTTCACCCATCATTTCTGCTGTAATAACATCTCTCAGTTCTTTACCTGCAAAATCACCGTTTGCAATTGTGCTGGGACCGTCTTTGTGACAGGAAAGAACCCATGCTTCTGCAGCGATTTCTTTGTCTGATTTAAAACCATATTTTCTGAGAAGTCTGTCTCCGCCCCAGAGGTAATCTTTAAGTACGGATTCAAGCTTGAATATGTACATTTTTATCACTCCTTTACTAAATAAATATTCTACCATAAATTGAGAGATATTGCAATAAGAAAAGCACTCATGGAGTGCTTTAAAAGTAATCATAATTCTGCTTTCTTATTCTGTTATATTCTTCTGCAGTGGGATAATTTTCTTCATCATCAAAATCATCGTAATTTTCTTCAGGAAAAATTCCGTCATCCTCAATTTCATCAAAAGAGTCAAAGAAGTTGTCTGTCATTTATTTTCACCTGCCATATTATTTTGATTTGCAGAATAATTATGTGCATCTTTTCTCTAAATAAACTTTCGGTGCTTGATTTTGATATACTGATATGATAAAATTGAAATAACCTGAAAAGGAAAGGAAGATTTTTATGAAAAAATCAGTAAAATTTTTAAGTCTGTTTCTTTGTTTTGTGATGATATTTTCTCTTACATCATTTGCAGCAGACACAACAGAAAAACCTTTTGAAAACAGCGAATTTTTTGAATATGGTGATTACACTGTTCATTACAGAAGATTTATTCCCGAAGGCAATACAAAAGGCAGAATTATAATGCTTCACGGTTTTGTCTGTTCAACTTATGCATGGAATAACATGGCAGCAGAAATGCAGGAGAAAGGCTATGAATGTCTCCTTATTGACCTTCCCGGTTTCGGTTACACAACACGTGAAGATGAAAACACAGAATTTGTACCCCGTGAAACTCTTGTGAAAAAACTTGCAGAGACAATTGCTCCCATGAAAGAATGGATTGTAGCAGGTCATTCAATGGGTGGCGGTGTTTCAATGAACATTGCAGTAGAAAATCCTGATATCAAAGCACTTCTTCTTTATTGCCCTGCACCAATCAATGCAATGCCTGAAGAAATGAAAGGTTTTATGACAGGTAAATTTATGAGTGGTCTCATGAACGCAATTACCCCTGTTATTACAAAACTTACTCCCATGGTAAGACTTGCACTTCTTATGGCAAGTATGGACTGGGAATTTACGAAGAATTACGATTTGTCAGGAATTACAGTGCCTATGGCACTTCCAAAAACAGGCGGCAACCTTTTCAGAACATCTTTCACGGCAACAGTGACAGATTTTGAAAAAGTAAGAGCTCTTGAATGTCCCGTGCTTCTTGTTAATGCAACAAAAGACCTTATTCTCACAGGGGCAATGAAAGAACAAACTGCCACAGAACTTCAGCCTGATTCCATTTATGAAGTTGATACAGGTCATTTCTGTATTGAGAACAGAAGTGCAGAATTGGCAGAAGTAACAGAAAAATTCCTTAACGAAAATTTTAAATAAAAGGGAGGATTTATTATGAAAAAACCGATTTACAAAACTGCGCCGTATCTTCAGAAGGTTATGACAAGATATCCCATTGACAGCGATATAAAATCTATTGCTGTTGCGGGAGATGACCTTCTTTATGCTGCATCATCAAAAGGGTTGCACAAACTTGAAAACGGAGCATGGAGCACCATTCTCGAAAGTGAAAATATTACATGCGTTTATTCAGATAAAGAGGGCAGAGTTTATGCCGCTGTGGGAAAAACTCTTTATTCGGTCAATGAAAAATCTATCAATGTAAAGTATGAGTTTGAAAATGACATTACAGCTGTCAGTGGTGAAACAAGACTTTATGTTCTTACAGGCAGATATCTTTTCGGAGAATATGACGGTAAAATGGAACTCGAAAACGATACTGATTTTGAGAGCTTCTTTTTGGATGAAAAAAACGGAAAAGTTTCTATTGCAAATGATAGAATAGTTCAGCGAATGGAAGGCAAGAGAAAAACATGGAGATGCATTTTCCCTGACTATTCACCTATGCCTGAAATGAATATTCAGACTATTGCCTTTGACAAAATCGGTTATCTCTGGGTAGGCGCAAAGGAAGGTCTTTATATTTATGATTATAAAGAAGGCTGGTACAGCCGTAAGCAGATAGGAATTCTTCCGGAAGAGAGCATTAATGCAATCACTTTCCTTGAAAATGGTGATGCATTCCTCGGTACAGACGCAGGTGCAGTGCTTATTTCAAAGGGTAGTGCAAAATATCTTCCTGCTACAAGATATGCTTTTTCACCTGATGTTACTGCTGTTGCAGAAAGAAACGGTGTTCTTTACACAGGTTCACAGGGCGGAATTATAAAAATTGAACAGAAAGAAATGACTCTTGAAGAAAAAGCATGGGAGCATTTCAGATTTACTGAAAAATATTTCCCCCGTAAGCAGGGTTACGTTACAGGTATCAGCGGAATTGTAAACGGCGATATGTCAAATGCAACACGCTCAAATGTTACCGATAATGACGGTCTCTGGACACACACTTATCTTGCTGCGCTCTGCTTCTGCTATGCAGTTACAAAAGATGAAGAAGTTTTGAAGGCAGCAAAAAGAACAAAAGATGCTTGTCTTTTCCTTACTCGTGCACCTGAAATAAAAGGCTTTACTGCCCGTGCAGTAAGATTCCCTGATGAGCCTACATGGGGAGTCGGACTTGACGAAGATAAAATAGG
>JAZRNJ010000039.1:0-5747 GCA_045648125.1 Acutalibacteraceae bacterium | reverse complement strand
CTGCTGATTTGTATGCATGTCCTGTTGCAAGAATTGATTCTGTTGAAAGTGTTTCATCGCATACTGTACATACTGTTGTAACTGAACCTGCAGTTTCACATGTTGCATTAACTGTTGTTGTTTTTTCTGTATGACCAAGTGCATTAACATTGTTTCCTACATAACTGTCGCCACAGTTTGCACATGTATAAGTTGTATAACCTTTACCTGTACATGTGGGAGCTGTTACTGCTGACTTATAAGCATGTCCTGTTGCAGGAATTGTTGCTGACTGATAAGCACCACAGCCTTCAAGTGTACAAAGATATTTACCTGAGCCTGAAGTTGTACATGTGGGAGCATTTCCTTCATCAGGTGTGAAAACTGTACTGTATGTATGTTTTTCTATTTTAAGCTGATTGCCTTCCCATCTTGTATGGTATCCTTCGGGAGGTATAAATTCTGCAGTGTGAGTAAGAGAAATTATATCACTAGTGCTCAATTTTGCAGATTCTTTTGTTGTAACCGAGAATACTGCATTGTCGCCTTTTGTTACAATTGCTCCTTCTTCAAGGTAAACTTCACCACCTGCTTCACCGTCAATATAAAGTTCACCACCACTTTCAACAAAACACTTTGCTGAAGGTCTGCCCTGAGGATAACGATAGCTTTCGCTGAAAGCTTCGTCAAGAAGTTCCTTGTAAGCAACTATCTGTGAATATCTGTCACGGGTAGATGTTTTATACCTGTCAACTGAGAATTTTGCACCATCATGAATGGTAACTTCACATCCGGGAAGAAGTTTCAGGCTGATTGCCTTTGAGTTATAGTAAGTGTTATATTCACCATCATAGAAATGAATTTCATTATCACCATCCATAGAAAGGACAAAGCTTGATGAGTTAACCGTAATCGGAAGAATACTCACATAAATTTTTATGGAAATAGTACCCAAATATCCGCCACCGTAAAACTGATAAACTTCAGCTTCTTTGCCGATTCTTTCACGATATTCAACTGTTCTTACAAGTTTTCCGCCCTCTTTAAGAATAAAAATACCATCAGAATTACCAACAAAGGGAACTGTTGTGAGTGTATAATCCTTATTAAAATACAGAATACTATAGCCTAAAAACTCAGCACCATAGTTGATAATAACCTTACATGTTATATTACGGAAATCATATTCGTTGGCAATCCATACACCCTTACTTCTCATATATGAAGCGTGAGTACCACCGCGCCAATGGTCAACTATGAAAAGGTCTCTTACTTCAGCACCTGAAAATGCCTCAATAACGCCTGTACCTTTTATGAAACCGTCAGCTACAACCTTACCTCCGCTGCTAACGTTGATTCTGCCGTTATTGACAATCTGAGCATAAGCTCCGTTAACACCCTGATATGCATCAGGTGCACCTTTTGTCATACCAAGAATTGCAGAAACAAGAATAACACCATTTACAGTAACGGTAGTACCATCTGCAATTGTAAGAGTTCTGTAAAGAACCTCTTTGTAATTGGTTTTTGTGGTATTAAGATCAGGTTTTCCGCTTGATACATTGTAGCCTGTATAACCTTCCTTATACGGAACAAGCAAGGTAACGCCTGACTTGACTGTAACATTCTGTGTTATTGTTGTATCTTTCTGCACAATAACAGTCTGACCGCTTGTTGCTGCATTAAGCGCATCTTCAACGCTGTTATAATAAACATCGCCGATGCTTGCAACATTTTCTTCTGCTGCTGAAATGCTGATAGGCAAAACAGAAACCACCATCATAACAGCCAGAAGAACGCTTAAAATTCTTTTAACGCTTTTTTTCATAGTTTTGTCTCCTTTTTGAGGCATTTTATTACGACTATATTATAATTTATTTGAGCATTACAGTCAAGTTTTTTATAACACATTAAATATTTTTAATAATATTTAACAAATCAATACCCCGTTAATTGTGTTTAAGTATCTTTATATAGTTTAATATGAACAAAAGCTCAAATCCATCAATAAGTATTGCCCGTTTATCGGAACAGCCCCGCTTTTTCAAGCGAGGCTGTATATTTTTATCCTTCAATAATTAAAATTTCTTTTACTTCTTTTGTTTCTTTATCAATTGCAATTGTCTTGATTTCCTGAGGTTTCCAATTGAACTTACATTTTACATCAAGAATTTTCAGGTCGATTTCTGCTTCTGCTTCCTTTCCTGCACATTCAAATGTTCTGAGAACGATATTCTTTCCGTCCTCTGAATATTTCATTGCCTGAACGATAACATTATCTGCACTTACAGAAATACCGCTATATACAGGAGGAAGGTCTCCTTTGTGATGTGTTTCAAGGTAAAGTCTGAGAGGCATGTTAAGTACTTCACTTTCTTTCACAACATCTGTGAAATCCCCATTACAAGGCTTGATGATATATTCAAATTCCTGTTCACCCTGGTCAAGGAATTCCATTTCATTATCACGGCTACCCTGTCCGTAATGGTCAAGATATGCAGAACCTCTCGCCATCACCATTCTCATTTCATTTTCTCTTACGCAGAAACTGTATTTTGAATCATTTATAAGGGCAATACCATTGTTTGTGCCTTTTTCACAAACTGCAATCCAGCCTTGCGCAGGTTCTTCAAGACCATCTGCAGGTTTTCTGATAAAACCAAAGGGCATTGAATAAACTGCCTCAGGATTTTCTATATTCATGGGGAATGCAAGTTTTGCGATTTTGTAATGTTCATTGAAATTAAGTTTACATCTTACTTCAATGTTTTTACTTCCTCTCCACAATGAAAAATACTGTGTAAGAGTTGAACGGTTATAAGTTGTTGTGACTTTAATTGTAGCACGTAAGTAACCTGTTTCAACAATTTCAAGTTTTGCATCAGAAAACTGACCGATGTCTCTGTTGAAATCAAAAATACTGTGTGCCCATGTATCTGTATGTGAGTCATCTTCAATAATTGCCTTTGCAATGGGAGAAGAGGACATTTCTTTGCCTGTTTCTTTATCAAAGAAACTATCAATTGCGCCTGTGTGTTTGTTGATTACAATTTTCACTTTACTGTTTTCAATTGTATTTTCCGTAACCACAAATTCATTTTCAACAGGTTTAGGCTGATAATTCTGGTCTTCTTTATAGATAAAATATGTACCGTAGCCGTAAGGTTCAAGTTCCACTTCAAACATACACTGCATAAAGTGACCGCCGTCTGTATAAGGCGCACGGATAATCTGGAAAGGAATTTCTCTGTCCTCTGAATCAAGCACACCCGATACCCAACCGATGCCGAAGCAGACTTTTGCTTTTACAGGGAATGAATGAGGATTGAAAACAACCATCGGACAACCTTCACCCTCACGAATCCACAGTCTGTCTCTTTTGATTGAGGGTCGGTATTCAAGGAATTTAGTTGTGTTGACACGCCATGAAATTCTCTCTGCTGCGAATGTACCTACCTGAAGTGCAGTTTCACTTGCGTAACCGAAAGCATTATAAGCATCAATATATGCAGATTTGATTGAACATCCTGCAAGAATATCGTGGAATTGATTGAACATCACACTTTCCCATGCTTTTTCAATTGATTTTGTTTTCGGTTCTGAGTTTGTAAGAACAGTTGACATAAGGTCAATTTTTTCAGCAAAAACAAGATCGTTTTCAGCACGACGGTTGAGTTCTTTCACCTTACTGTTTGCACTGTAGCAACCACTTGCATGATGCTGAAGGTCTTCTGCTACAACAGGAATGTCAATTTCCTCTTTGTGTTCATTCACATAATCAAAATAAGAATCTGTGTCAGAATAAATGAAAACATCTTTACCTTCTTCTTTGCGAAGTTTTTCTGCTTCTTCAAGATGTTCAATTGAAGGTCCACCACCATGATTACCTATTCCGTAGAAAATCATCTGAGGCTGAGTAAGCGACTGAGTATATTCCCATCTACCGTCTCTGATTCCCCCACCGTATCCCATAGGAATTCTGAAAGCAAGAACTGATGAACCGTCAGGACTTTCCCAATGATGGAGATTTTTCTTTGGAAGATTGGGTTTTTCATTTGTATCGTTAGGACGCTGATAAATATAGTTATCAATGCCTGATTTTTTCATAATCTGAGGAAGCATTCCGTTATGACCGAAAGAGTCTACGTTATAGCCTGTTTTTACGATCGAGCCGAATTTTTCCTTGAAATATTTCTGAGAATAAAGGAAGTGTCTTGCGAAAGACTCTCCTGAAGGAATGTTACAATCAGGCTGAACCCACATTCCACCTGTAACACACCAACGGCCTTCATTATATCTCTGCTTGATTTCCTCAAACATTTCAGGTTCGCTGAGTTCTATCCATTTATAATATGAAGCACAGGCAGATGTGAAAACATAATCAGGAAATTCTTTCATTCTGTCAAGTGCTGCTCTGTAAGTTGATTTTACAAGAGAAAGTCCTTCCGGTACTCTCCACTGCCACACAGGGTCAAGGTGAGCATTACCGATAAGGTGATAAGTTTTTTTCATACGAACAACTCCTTTTGCAAATTTTGTTGTCTGTAGCTTTATTATACTATCCATGTTTCAGTATTGCAATGCATTTTTTAAATAAAAAAGCACAGCAGAAATTGTTTAAAACTTCTGCTGTGTCGTGTTTTAATCGTGGTGATTTACTCAGCCTTCAATTTTACCTGCTTTTACTGCTTCGAAATCTTCTTCGATTTCCTTTGAGGGTTTCTTAGTGAGAAGTGAAACAACTACGATGCAGATTGCTGAGAAGATGAATGCGGGAAGAAGTTCGTAGATACCGAACACACCGCCGAGAGGATTGAGAACCAGCTTCCAGAGGAATACCATTCCTGCACCGCCTACCATACCTGCAACGGCACCTGCTCTTGTTACTCTCTTCCAGAAGAGTGAGAAAATCATAAGAGGTCCGAATGTTGCACCGAAACCTGCCCATGCAAATGAAACAATGCTGAAGATAACGCTGTTTTCATCAAGTGCAATAACAATACCGATAAGTGCAATAACAAGAAGTGTAATTCTTGTAACCCACATAACCTGTTTGTCTGTTGCCTTTTTCTTGATAACTCCCTGGAAAATGTTCTTTGCAAATGCTGATGCAGCAATGAGAAGATATGAGTCTGAAGAACTGATTGTTGCTGCGAGGATACCTGCCATAACGAAACCTGCGATGATGGGAGGAAGGAAGCTTGTTGAAAGTGTGATGAAAATACTTTCAGCACCTGAAGCTGTAAGGTGTTCTGTGGGGAAGAGCTGTCTGCCTACAATGCCGATGAAAACTGCAACAGCAAGAGATATAACAACCCATATCATAGCGATTCTTCTTGATGATTTAAGTTCCTTTTCTTTGCGGATAGCCATAAATCTGAGAAGAACCTGAGGCATACCGAAGTAGCCGAGACCCCATGCCATACAAGAAGCAACTGAAAGCCAGCCGTATTCAAGAGCTGCACCGAAAACAGGTTTGCCTGCTTCAACAATCTGTTCACCTGCATCATTGAGAGTGGGGCTTGCAAGACCGAAGAATTCAAGGAAGCCGGGAATTGCCTGAGCATTTTCAATAACTGCACTCATTCCGCCGGCTTTTACAAAGCTGATTGCAACAATAACTGTAAGAGCAACAATCATGACGATAGCCTGCATAAAGTCTGATGCACTCTCTGCAAGGAAGCCGCCAAGGAATGTATAGAAAAGAACAAACACAGCAGCAACAACCATCATTGCATGATAATCGAGATCAAAGAGGTTTGCAAACA
>JAZRNJ010000038.1:0-3616 GCA_045648125.1 Acutalibacteraceae bacterium | reverse complement strand
ATGAATCTTCTGTAGCAGTCCCAAGCCCAACGGGGGTTGCCTGATTTTGCAGACATAACTTCTACAACTTCTTCATTAAGACCAAGGTTGAGGATTGTATCCATCATACCGGGCATTGATGCTCTTGCACCTGAACGAACTGAAACGAGAAGGGGGTTTTCCTTATCGCCGAATTTTTTACCAACAACTTCTTCCATCTTAACGATGTATTCCATAATCTGTGCCTGGATGTCATCGTTGATTTTTCTGCCATCTTCGTAGTACTGTGTACATGCTTCTGTTGAGATTGTGAAGCCCTGGGGAACAGGAAGACCGATGTGTGTCATTTCTGCAAGGTTAGCACCTTTACCACCGAGGAGTTCTCTCATGTCAGCATTACCTTCTGAGAAAAGATAAACAAACTTTTTGCTCATGGTTATATACCTCCAATAAAATAATTAACAAATTTTGTCCGTTTGCACGGTTCCTTCCTATTGTAACACAGAAAGGGATTTTTTTCCATACATTTTTGAAAAATTTTTATATTTCAATTATGTACATTTATAAAAAACAGCCCGTAATGGAATATTTTCCCACACAGGCGTTTTTCATCATATTAAATTACTCTGCAAAGCCTGATTCAACAAGTGCAACAAGTGCATTTACTGCTTCTTCTTCATCAGCGCCACCTGCGATGATGCGGATGTCTGTTCCACCCATGATACCGAGTGAAAGCACACCAAGAAGACTCTTTGCATTTACTCTGCGCTCTTCCTTTTCAACCCAGATTGATGATTTGAACTCATTTGCTTTCTGGATAAAGAATGTTGCAGGACGAGCGTGAAGACCTACCTGATTCTGAACTGTAACGTCTTTAACAAACATATCTGAAATCTCCCACCAATAAAATTCTTGCACAAATACGCACGAAGATAGTTTAATATCTTGCAATTATTATATCACAAAACTTGTCCCCGTCAACACAAAAAATGGGTTTTTCTAATAATTCATAGAGTGAAACAAACTCCGTCAAAATCGCAACCCAATGTTTGTATAAATTGCCCATTTAAAGATGCCGTTTTGTGATATCTGCTATATTAGGATATTATATTCTATTCAGTTTATACAAAAATTGTACCTCGTCACAGAACATGATAAAAACCCTTTTGTGCAAAAAAATTATAAATTTTCAACAAAAAATCCCCTCTGTCATTTTCTTATGAAAATGACATCTCCCCTTGCATTTTCAAGGGGAGACCGAAACCGAAACTCAGCAATAAATTATAGGGGATTTCTAAAAACCTATTGTATAAAATACGTTTAGAGATTTTCTTTAAAATATGTGCTAAAAATTTGAAGTTTATGATGTTGCATTAACAAGAATTTTGGTGCATATAGCGAAAAAAAGCAAACGTAATTTCGGGTAAGGGGTTTTTAGAGGTTTCATATAATTTATCGACTCTTAAATATTGCTTTTATCCGTTTAACAAAACCACAGCTTCGTCTGTTGTCTCTTTCGTTCTCGTCAAGCACAAGAGGGAAATTTCCTTTTATTCTGATATAAAAATGTTCATCTTCTCTTTCGACGGGAAGCTCTGCTGTTTTCAGAAAGAAAATTTCAACTCCGTATTTTTCAAAAGAAAATTCATTACCGTCAAAATCACCGCAAACACCGTAATATCCGTCTGAGTCATAATAAAAGGCTTCTCCCTTACCCATATCGTACCAGAAAACTTCATCAGTTAATTCACAATCAATTCCGAATTGAGCAAGAAAACATGACAGTTCTTTATTTATTTTTACAGTCTTATGAAAATTCCTGCACCCTTCACAAGTGCAGCCCGAAATATTTTCTTTCTGATAAAAAGATGTCTTCTCTTTATCGAAAGTAACATTTGTACCGTTTACAGTTACAGTTTGTATCATAATGTAATCCTTTCACAAAAATCTTTCAGCACTTCTCTATGATTATTTTTGTAAATTAACCGATAATTATATTCCTATGATTTCTCTGATTTCCTTTGCATCAACATCATTCAGACTGCAATTTTTGGAAACAGAGATATACGCTGCAACACCTGCAGCCTCACCGATTCCTACACAGATAGGCATTACCCTGAAATTTGAATGTGCCATATGTGTACCCGAAATGTTTCTTCCGCAAAGCAGAAGGTTTTCTTTTGTTTCAGGGACAAGACAGCCATAAGGTATTGTGTAGCCTTTATCCTGTTTGAAATGTTTCTGCACACCTGTTTTGTCAAGACCTGCTCCCGTGATATTATGCACATCAAAATTGAAGTAAGCATCTTTCACCACATAATCATCAAAAACTTTCGCTTCCAGAATATCCTGCTCAGTCAGAGTATATTTACCTTTGAAATGTCTTGTTTCACGGATTCCCATAAGGGATGCTGAACTGATAATATAACATTTTTCATAACCGGGAACAAATTTGCGAAGATATTTTACTATATCATCCATCTGTCTGCGACATGTAAGCGTAGCACGTGTCAGGTCATCTGCATTTGTGCCGTCAATATCAATTGCGTTTGTCATGTTGCATGTGACAACACCGGGGAGAGTTGATTCATAAGTGAGAATATGCCCTGCAGGATAAGGTATGTGTTCTTTGGCAAGAGCCTGAAGTTCACCTGCAGGTGTTTCGTAGGTTGACTCAAATGAGCCTAAAAACACAGCCCTGTCATAGTCAACTCCACCGATTTTGAACATAAGCGTTGCAGGTTGCATTTTGTTATCACTTTCTCTGCCGAGAACAAATTCTGCTCCTGCTCTTGCTGCAATATCACCGTCTCCTGTAGCATCAATAGTGATTTTTGCATAAATATCTGTTTTTCCCGATTTATTGATAACCGTCACACCGAGGATTTTATCTCCGTCACAAATTGCATCCTCAGCAAAAGTATAAAGCATAACCTTGCAACCAACCTCAGTAAGCATTTCAAGATAAAGTGTTTTCAGTTTTTCAGGGTCTATAAGATTAGTGATTTTGTTTTCAAATTCACCCTCATTATTTTGGGAGGTTCTTTTCAGAATTTCATAATATAAAGGACTTGCACAACTACCGGTCCAATGGCTCATAAGACCTGAGGTTGAAATTCCTCCCACATCTCCGTTTTGTTCAACAAGAATTACCTTCGCTCCGTTTTTCGCAGCACTATATGCCGCTGCAAATCCGGAAGGACCACTTCCGAGAACAAGAACATCAGTATATATTTCAAACTTTTCAATCATATTTAATACCTCTGTAAATTCAAGTTTGTCGAACTGATTATATCACACATAAGCAATAATTACAATCTGGTGTGGGTGTCCAGCCTAAAATTATTCATTATTCATCAGCGAAACGACTTCATTTTTCATTTTTCATTAAGAAAAGTCGCAACAACACAAATGAATAATGAATGATGAATAATTAATAATGAATAATACAAAAAGACAAAGTCACACTTTCGTGCGACTTTTCTTTTTGGAGGCGCCACCCAGATTTGAACTGGGGAATAAAGGTTTTGCAGACCTCTGCCTTACCACTTGGCTATGGCGCCATATTCTATTTTATTTGAAAAGCCGCTAAAATATGAATTACTTTAGCGACTTCTTTGTGGAGCGGATGACGGGG
>JAZRNJ010000037.1:0-2965 GCA_045648125.1 Acutalibacteraceae bacterium | reverse complement strand
TTCAGGAGAATAAATCTGTCGTGCAATTTTAACACCAAGGTCTTTTGCACGTTCCATGTTGCCGTTAGCACGTTGTTTTTTCATGATTTCCACAATACGGATAAGAACATCTGCTTCGTTTTCGATTTTCGGACTTCCGAAAATTTTCACATCATTATCGTCAAAAGCGTGCATAATCAATCTTCCTTCTTTGCTTCCTGTTCAGCCTTTTTACGAAGTCTCTTCTGCTTCGCTTTGTAACTCATAAGTTCATCAAGCTGTTTATCGGGAGTTATGTAACTGCCTACTGTAAGAGGCTTTTCGTTGTACATTCCGCGGAAATTTGTTCCACCCAGAGAAAGAATTTTCTTCTGTTTTGCTTTCTTGAAAAGCATTTCTGATTGTGCCTCAGTGTTTTCAGGGCACCATACTTCAAGTCCGTCAAGACCGTAGGAAATCATTCTTTCCACAAATTCATCTGAATATTTACCGGCATGAGCAAGTACTGCAATACCGCCTGACTCATGAATTGCATCAATTACATCTTTAGTATCATCATATTTTGCTTTGAAATACACAGAAGAGGGACTTTCCTTAGTAAAAAGTTCCTTGTACACATCACCGTAAAACTCACTTGTAAAACCACTTTCAATGAGTGCACGCATAATATGACAAACATAAATATTAGTTGCTCCCGTTGCACATTTTACAATAAGGTCAGGTGTTACGTTGTATTTTTTTGCAGTGCCGAGAATCATAAACTGACTTGCTTTTTTACAAGCCATCATATTTCTGCGACAAAGTCCTTCAAGACGAGCAGGACTATCAGCAAGGTAACAGAGAATATCAACTTCTTCACCTGTTTCTGTATCAGTTGAAGAAAGTTCAACTCCGGGAATCACCTTAACATCATGACGTTTGCCGATAAGTTCTCCCCTGATATTACCTGCCTGACAATTATGGTCAGTAATTGAAATAGTATTTATCCCCTGCTTTTTAGCAAGGACAATAAGGTCATCAATCCCCAATGACCCATCAGATAATTTTGTGTGACAATGCAAATCTGCGGACATTTTTCAATCCCCCAATAAAAAAGAATATAGTGCTACATGTATATTATACATTTTTTTGTATAAATTTTCAAGTGTTAAATTTAATTTTTAAGTTCATTTACAAACTCTTGTATACGTTTGAGTGCTTCCCTGATGTGACCGATAGAATATGAATAGGAAACTCTTACATATCCTTCGCCACATTCACCGAATGCTGTACCCGGTACTACTGCAACATGCTTTTCACGAATAAGTCGTGAGCAGAATTCATCTGATGTAAGACCTGTACTTTTAATACATGGAAATACATAGAATGCTCCCTCAGGTTCAAAGCAGTCAAATCCCATTTTTCTGAAACCGCTGACAATAAGACGGCGTCTCAGGTCGTATTCACTACGCATTTTTTCAATATCTTCATCACCGTTTTTAAGTGCTTCAATTGCAGCGTACTGTGCAGTTGTAGGAGCTGACATAATTGCGTACTGATGAAGAATTGTCATTTTTCCGATTAACTCTTCAGGACCGAGAGCATAACCAAGTCTCCATCCTGTCATTGCATAGGACTTTGAAAAACCGTTGATTACAATTGTTCTTTCCTTCATACCATCAATTTCAGCAAAAGAAACGTGTCTTTCGTCACCGTAAGTAAGTTCGCTGTAAATTTCATCTGAGAGAACAATTATATTTTTATCTTCAAGAACTTTTGCAATTTTTTCAAGGTCTTCCCTTCTCATAACTGCACCTGTAGGATTGTTAGGAAAAGGAAGAATAAGAAGTTTTGTTTTTTCTGTAATTTTTTCAAGGAGTTCTTCTGCTGTAAGACGGAATTCATTTTCCTCTTTAGTTTCGATTATAACAGGTTTACCTCCTGCCATAATAGTCATTGGCTCATAACATACGAAGCTTGGCTGAGGAATAAGCACCTCGTCACCTGCTGACACAATTGAACGGATACAAAGGTCAATTGCCTCCGAACCTCCGACAGTCACAAGAACTTCTTTTTCGGGAACATATTCAACATTGAATTTTCTTTTGAAATATCTGCTTATCTCCTCACGCAGTTCAGCAAAACCTCTGTTGGGAGTGTACCATGTTCTGCCTTTTTCAAGGGAATTGATACCTGCCTGGCGGACATGCCATGGTGTTACAAAATCAGGCTCTCCTACGCTCAGAGAAATAATATCTTCCATTTCGTTTGCAATGTCGAAGAACTTTCTTATTCCCGAAGGCTTAACATTTTTTATGTTTTCATTCAGGATTTCTTCGTAATTAATCACAGCATCATGCTCCTTTGGTCTTTTTCGTTATCTGTGAGCACAACGCCGTTTTCCTTATATCTTTTAAGAAGGAAATGTGTTGCAGTTGACTGAACAGCATCAATTGTAGCAAGTCTACGGGACACAAACATTGCAACATCCTGGATTGTTTCACCTCTTACTGTTACAAGCAAATCATAGTTGTCTGCTGCCATAAGATTTACTGTATCAACTTCGTCAAACTCAGAAATACGCGCAGCAATTTCATCAAAACCTGTTTCTTTCTGAGGTGTAACTTTAAGTTCAATAAGTGCAGTAACTCCCGAATTATCAACCTTATCCCAGTTGATAAACGTCTTTTTACCGAGAATTACACCATTCTTTTTGTATTCTGCAATTCTTTTTTCTATGCTTTCTTCACTTTCACCGAGCATTGCAGAAAGTTCCTCTACAGAAAGTGAAGAATCTTCATAAAGCAATGAAATAAGTTTATCCATTTTTTTCCTCCTTAGTCCGAACTCGTTTTTTATCGGTTGATTTCCGCTGACCCTTTGTTAAAATACTCGCAAATCCGTCAGGATTTGCTGCGTTTTTGCCTTGGTTCACCAAAAATCATCTCTATAAAAAATCTTCGACCAAAAAGTTTAAGATTTTTATTGGATTTTTGGTGGCTGAGTG
>JAZRNJ010000036.1:0-4112 GCA_045648125.1 Acutalibacteraceae bacterium | reverse complement strand
ATGTACGCAATTATCGTAACCGGCGGAAAGCAGTACAAGGTAGAAGCAGGCGACACTCTCTACATTGAAAAGCTCGACGTTGAAGCAGACTCCGAGATTACCTTTGATAAGGTTATCGCTGTAGGAAAAGAAGATGGCATTGTTGTTGGTGCTCCTTTCGTTGACGGTGCAACAGTAACAGCTAAAGCTATCAAAAACGGCAAGGCTAAGAAAGTGGTAGTTTTCACTTACAAGTCAAAGAAGAACGAGAAGAGAAAGAAAGGCCACAGACAGCCCTACACTAAGGTTGAAATCGCAGCTATCAATGCGTAAATCTTAATGATTACCGTAAAATTTCTTACCGGACGCAGTGTGATAAAAGGCTTTGAGGTCAAAGGACATTCAGGTCTTGCAGAAAGAGGAGCAGACATTCTTTGTGCCGCAGTTTCTTCAGCGTGTTACATGACTGTAAACACTTTAACAGAAGTGTTGAAGGTTAATGTGGATGCAGAAGTGGATGAAGACGGATACATGAAAGCTGTTATTTCTGAAATGACCGATGAAGCACAGAATCTTCTCAGAGGATTTCAGATTCACATCAGCAGTCTGGCAAAAGATTACCCGAAAAATCTCAAAGTAATTTATGGAGGTGCAGACAATGCTTAAAATTAACATTCAGTTATTTGCTCATAAAAAAGGTATGGGTTCAACACGTAACGGCCGTGACTCAGAATCAAAGAGACTCGGTGTAAAGAGAGCTGACGGACAGTTCGTTCTTGCAGGTAACATCCTTGTAAGACAGCGTGGTACTCACATCCATCCCGGTGCAAACGTAGGTAAAGGTAAAGACGATACACTCTTTGCTCTTACAGACGGTGTTGTAAGATTCGAAAGAGTCGGCAAAGACCGTAAAAAGGTAAGCATCTACGCAGAACAGTAATTAAAAGCGAAAAATGACCGCTCTGATTTTCAGGGCGGCTTTTTTTATGTAAGTAGGGGTCGATGCCCACATCGACCCGTTTTATAATTTATTTATTTTTGTAACACATTTTTGATTTCTCCGTATAATGGAATGTAGAGGCTGAGACGAAAGTCAAAGCCCGAACGGAAAGGAGGAACTGAAATGTGTAACACATTGTTCGGTGGTGGCAGCTGTTCTTGGATTATTATCCTTATCCTCATCCTTGCTTGCTGCGGCGACAACGGCTCTAATGCTTATGGCGCTAACTGTGGTTGTGCTCGTGAAGCATCATGCGGTTGTGGCAACTCATGTGGCTGCGGTTGCTGACTGAGATAGCATCCTGACCTGAAAAGACCCTCTGTGATAGAAATATCACAGAGGGCAATTTTGTTGTTTAATAATTTATATTAATAGTTTTCTGCCTTGATTTCAAAATATGCTTTAGGATGAGCACAAACGGGGCAGAGTTCAGGTGCTGCTTTGCCGATAACGATGTGTCCGCAGTTACGGCATTTCCAGATAGCGTCACCATCTTTTGAGAATACAACGCCGTCCTTGGTGTTTGCAAGGAGTATAAGGTAACGTTCTTCGTGTTCTTTTTCAATTTTTGCTACCATTTCAAAGAGTGCAGCAATATCGTCAAAGCCTTCTTCTTTTGCTTCCTTTGCAAAACCTGCATACATGTCTGTCCATTCATAGTTTTCACCTGCAGCAGCATCTTCAAGGTTTTCCATTGTTCCAGGTACCGAACCACCGTGGAGAAGTTTGAACCAGATTTTTGCATGTTCTTTTTCGTTTTCTGCTGTTTCAAGGAAAAGTGCAGCAATCTGCTCAAAACCATCCTTCTTTGCCTTACTTGCGTAGTAAGTGTACTTGTTTCTTGCCTGTGACTCACCTGCAAATGCAGCCATGAGGTTGGCTTCTGTTCTTGTACCTTTGAGTTCTTTCATTGTGGATTCCTCCTATATAAATTTATTATATTATTTCCATTGTGAACGGAATTTATTTCTTATTTCTTAAATTTCTGAAAAAGTTTGTGAGAATCTGTGAGCATTCATCTTCGCAGATGCCTTTTATAATTTGGGGTTTGTGGTTGTAAGGGAAATCGAAGAGATTGACAACGCTTCCACACGAACCTGCCTTAAAATCAGACGCACCAAAAATGAGCTTTTTTATTCTGGAATTGATAATTGCACCTGTGCACATGGGACACGGTTCAAGCGTTACATACATGTCACACTTCCACAGTCTCCAACCACCTAAGGTTTTGCAAGCTTCGTTTATTGCTTCAATTTCAGCGTGTGCAAGAGCGTTTTTGCCTGTTTCTCGTCTGTTTCTTCCTCGACCTACAATTTCACCTTCGCAGACCACAACTGCACCTACCGGAACTTCTCCTTCATCTGCTGCTTCTTTTGCAAGAAGAAGGGCTTCCTGCATATAAAAAATATCGTTCATTATAAATCACCGAATACTGTATATAAAATCATAACTGCCAGAGAAATTATCATAGGTATGTTAAAAAAGAAAGCAGAACTTTTTTCTTTCAAGGGCAACCACGGTGCAGTATTTGCAAGTTTGTTTCTGTTTGCTATAGCAAAAAAGAGAATTCCCGAAAGTGCACCTGATACCAGAACAATGGAAATTACGAGAGCATAAATATGATTTGCTGTTTCTTCATTAGTTTGCATCAGAACGTTGACTAATACTGCAAAGCCATTGTTAAGTGCATGAACTATAACTGCAGGCCATATTGAATTTGAAGCGATAACGATATAGCCGAAAACAAGTCCTGCGATGAAAGCAAAAATTCCCTGTACGGCATTTCTGTGCATCAAGCCGAAAACGAGTGCAGTCATAATGATAGCGAATTTGTCGCCATATTTTCTCAGGGGTTGCATTGCAACTCCTCTCATGGTGAATTCCTCAATTATAGCAGGTGGTACAATTGTTGCGAAAGCGTAGAGAAAAAGCTCTTTGCCTGATGTAGGTACTTCGTAATCGGGAACAGATGTAAGAGTGATGCCGATTGATTCAAAAATTGAGGCGATTAATGATGAAATATAATCACCTGTGAAGCAAAGCATAAGGCCAAATGGTATTGCGAGTAAAAAAATCAATGGGGAATGAGGTCTTTCAAAGCTGAGAGCGATTGTTTTTTTATCTTTTCCGGATGCAAAAAGATATACTGCGAAAAAGGGGATAAATAAAAAAACAACCATGAGAAGCATTTCAGCGCAGTACTGAAGTGCAAAATCTTCCGTATATTGGTTGTAAAGACCTGTTAATTGAAGTCCTATGCTGAAAACATAAGGTGCGGAAAGGAAAATAAGAATGCAGATACCAACACGTATTGCATGACGGCGTATATCTTTTTTTGCCTTAGAAACTAAGCGGAAAAAATTATTCTGTTCATAGAAAACAGATTCATTGTTGTAAAAATTACCATTCAAATTTTTCCTCTCCTTTCCTGTTTAATAAAAAAGTCGCTGAAATTCATACGAATACAGCGACTGATTTTTTTGAAAATATTATTCTTCAGCAACAGTTGCTGCTTCAGGGTTAGTCCATTCCACTGTGTAGTTTTCGTTTTCGTTGAGATTGAATGTAACTGTCTGATTTTCAACTGAAGCAAAGTCGCCATGACCTGTGATGTCAGCAGTAACTTTAATTACTCTTGAATATGTTGCTGAAACGATGTTATCTGTGCCTCTTTCAATTTTGCATACGATTCTGCCACCGTTGTATTCAACATCGTAATCGTTAACTGTCATGAGATCACTTGCTTTTGCAATTTCTTCAAGGATAGCTTCTTTGTTGTTAACGTTGAACACCTTGCTCAGACCGTCAGCTTCAAGGGGAGTTGCATCATCCTTGAAATCCATTGTGATGATGAAGTAATCATCTGTCTGTGAGCAGGTAGCAAGTTTAACCTGTTTGAAGTCAACGATACTTGCAACTGAAGATGCTTCAAGAGGATAAACCTCAACGGGAGTACCTTCAAGGCCTGTTTCGAAAAGATTTTCGTTTGCATATTTAATGATGAAATTTGCAACTGTGGGGAAAGCTGCTTTGAGAACAGAGTTTTCACTTTCAAAGCCGTTTGTGCCGAAATCTCTGCTGAGAGTTACGTTGTAGGGCTCAGCTTTCTTGAGGTCAGCAGAAACTCTGTTGA
>JAZRNJ010000035.1:0-5410 GCA_045648125.1 Acutalibacteraceae bacterium | reverse complement strand
TTATATTCTTGCCGATTTCAACATAGCCTATTTCGCTTGTAAGATATATTTTTCTGTTTTCCTTGAAGGCTTTTACGTTGCAGAGACCTGCACTTGAAACAAGAAGGAAAACGAAATTGTTAATTTCGAAATCAACCTGAGCGTGTCTTACATTGAGAATGGGGTCAACCTTTTCAGCTTTTTCTGAAAGCTCATAAAGAACATCTGCAACAAGAAGGCTGTACTGCTTCATTTTTTCAAATGATGTAAGCTCTTCGGGGATTCCGTTCTGAACGCCCATATCGCTGTGGATTGCACCGCCGATTGCACCCTGAACAAAGATGAAATCAACATTCTTTTCAGCTGTTACTGCCTGTTCAATGTAATAGGGGAAATCACCTGAAATTTCTGTATTGCTCCAGCCCATATTAATGGGATGTGCACCGAAGTTTGCTATGTATATTTCTTTTTTACCGTCTGCATTGGGAACAAAACGGAAGAAGTGTATTTTGTCATCGATTGAATAGGGGTCTCTGCCGTCATAGAACATCTGAGGACAAGATTTTGATGCATAATAAAGATTGCCTTCGCTTCTGTTGTTGTATGCTTCTCTTATAGCATCGGCAGTTTTTTCAATGACAGAATTTATATACGCTTCATTTCTGCCGCTCTTAGGGATGTTACCCCAGAGTCCCTGCGTATCAATTGCACTGTGGTTATGAGTTGAACCTACGTTAATGCTGATGAGCTTTCCGTCACCTGTGATATCTCCTAATTTTTCGCGGATAACCTTGATGTCGGCATTCATAAAGCCTACAGCGTCAATCCATGCAAATGCTGCTGCACCTCTGCCTGAATTATCATCAAGCACAACTGCTCTTACACACAAATCGTCAACAATACCTGTTGCTTCCTGAGCAGGGAATTTAAGGAATCCGCCAAGGAAATATCTTGTTTTGTCAATGTCATCAGGAGTAAGCACTCTGCGAGCATATCCTGCTGACCAGTATTCTGATTTTGCTTCGTCAATGAATTCTTCGTTTCCTTCAAGGAAATTTTCGGCAATTGCAGTAACAGGTCTTTCATCGTAACCGACTTTTAAAAGGCTCTGGAAAACTGCACCGAGAAGTGTAGGCAGACCGAGAAGTACCGCCATAATTGCTGAAACCCATCTGATAATAACTGTCATTTGTTACAACTCCTTTTAATTTATATTTATGTTCTGCAGACTTTTTATTTCTGCATGAACATTAACATCGTTTGAAATTTTTGCAGGCATTGCTTCGTATTTATCGGCAAGAAGAAGCAGTTCTGCAAACACCTTTTCATCATTTGTTTTTATGTATTCAAATATCTTGTTTATAATATCGCAGGAAACGAAAAACTTTTCTGACCATTTTGAAAGCTCATGGCAGATAGGCAAATCTTGTTTAAGATACTCTCTGCAAGCATTCATTTTGCCGAGATAATTTTCTGTAAGTGAAAATGCTTTTTCTTTATCACCTGATTTGAATGCATTTTCAATTTCATCAAATGCTTCATACATACGTCTTGAATTTGCATCCTTAAGGCAAGAGGTGTAAAGATGGTCTGCAAAAATAATAAAATTATCAGCATTTTCTTTGCCTATAACCTGCTTTATTGCATTCTCCCAGGATTTCTGCGGATTATAATTTTCGCTGTCCCACAGATAATCAGCAAAGGTAATCAACGGTATTTTTGAGCATTCAGCATATTCCATGCAGTTTGAAATTATACCTTCGGAATATTTATATAAATCAGTATCACGGTTTATAATGGGGGAGATATGCATCTCGTTATGCATTGAACAATCGTTTACGGGGTAATTATCCCAGTAAAGCGGTTTATGGTATGTGTTCTCAATAAACCGTATTGCATCAAGGGAAGTCAGTTCACGTGAACATATATCTCTTCCTGTCCAGAAAACAGAAACGTCTGACGGAATGTTTTTGCCAAGCTTTGATATATAATATTCATTGCCCTTACCGTGATAAAGAGTAGGACAAACTGTAAGACGGATTGATGAATCAAGTTTTTTCAATTCATTGTAATATCTGTTTATCAGTTCAATATGAGCGTTGACGGTTTCACCGAAAACTGCTTTATCTTCAGGGAAAGCAAGCTCTTCATCAATATCATCAAGAAGAAGACCAAAACACCTGATTCCGATAGAATAAAGTTGTTTGGTTTTTTCGATAAGAGTGTCAGATTCGTTTTCGTCGGAATATTTCATTGAAAGACCCGGAGCAATACACCAGTAGAAATCCATATAAAATTCAGATGCAGAATCCACGAGCTCTTTGAGTTTTGTAAGCTCATCATCAGGATATTTCTCACGCCATTTTTCGCGGTGATACAAATCGTCCTTCGGTGCGTGATAAACTGTGTTCATTCTGTTTTCTGCCATAAGTGACATCACAGATTTACGGCTTTTGTGACTCCAGGGATTTCCGTAAAAGCCCTCGATATATCCTCTCAATTTAAACAAAGGAGAGCAGATATATTCTCCGTCAGTTATATTGTTTTCGTCTATACGTCTTTTCAGGTCACAGAGACCTCGGAAAGCCCCTTTTTCGCAGGAACAATAAATTTTTACTTTTTCACCTGAAATATCAAGAATGTATTTTTCATCTGTTACTCTGTGAGTCTTTTCGCAGTATGTAACACGTTTAGAATTTTCGTAAATAATTTCTGTGTTTAATCCTGTGCTTCCGAAATGCTTTTCAAAAACA
Source organism: Acutalibacteraceae bacterium (assembly GCA_045648125.1). Taxonomy (GTDB): domain Bacteria; phylum Bacillota; class Clostridia; order Oscillospirales; family Acutalibacteraceae; genus SIG575. Next base: position 2,678 of record JAZRNJ010000035.1, on the reverse strand, counting down.
GATATAGGGTTCATATTAATCCCTCCTGATACTAATAATACAACAATCTGGTATATTTTACAATTATAAGATATGTACATAATGTATCTTGATTTTTATGCATTTTAATGATAAACTTTTTTCAAAAGGGAAGTGATAGAATGGAAATAAGGCCATATAAACCAAATGATAAAGAAAATGTCCGTTTTGTGTGCCTTAACAGTGACGGACCGTGCAAAAGCTCAAAAAGAGGAATTAATTTTGCTCTTGCAGTTTACTGTGACTATTATATCGAAAATGAACCCGAAAACTGCTTTGTTGCAACGGATGAAAACGACAAGGCAATAGGATATATCATATCAACTGAGAATTTTGATAAGTTCAAAGAAATTTACATAAAGGATTATTACACCCGAATTAAAAAATGGGAATACCGTCGCAGAAAATCAGCACTCAGGGCAATTGCTTCGCAGGAAAAATATAAAGAAGAATACCCGGCACACCTTCACATTGATATTTTGCCTGAATACCAACATATGGGTCTTGGCAGAAAGCTTATGGATAAATTGTGCGATAATCTTCGCAATAAAGGTGTAAAAGGTGTTATGTTTACCGTATGGCACAAAAATTATAATGCAATTAAATTCTATGAAAAATATGGCTTTCAACTTATTGAAACAAAAGAAACAACACTTGTTTACGGCATGAAACTTAAATAAAAATTACCGACAAATCTCATTTCAGATTTGTCGGTTTTCTTATGGGGTTATTCGGAAATTTCTACGGCAGAGCGGATACTCCAGCCGTTTTTTTCAAGAAGCTCTTCTGCTCTTTCTGCTTCGCAACCAAGTATCTCGGTAACAATACCAATCATTCTCCTGCGAAGCTTTTTGTTGGTGGGTTTAAGATTAATCATCATATTTTCATAAACGTGGCCGCATTTAACCATAGATGCGGTTGAAATCATATTCAGGATAATTTTCTGTGCAGTACCTGCTTTCATTCGCGTTGAACCTGTAATAACTTCAGGTCCTGTATCGGCACAGATGTCAATGTCTGCTGCTTTTCCCAATTCTGAATCAGGATTGTTTGTGATTGAAAAAGCTTTCGCACCAATGCTTTTCGCATAATTTACGGCAGAAATAACGTAAGCGGCTGAGCCTGATGCAGAAATTCCTATCAATATATCTTTGTCACAGAAATTACGGTTTTTCAGGTCTTCTATACCTGCATCGGGGTTGTCTTCTGCGTTTTCTGCAGCCTTGAACATACACTTTTCACCACCTGCAATAATGCCGTTGAAAAGGTCATAAGGCACACCGAATGTAGGGGGACATTCGGCTGCATCACAAACTGCAAGTCTGCCTGAAGTACCGCTTCCTATATAAAAAATTCTTCCACCTGCTTTTATTGCATCGGCAACTTCATCACATACAACTGCAATTTGCGGTAAAGCCTTTTCTACAGCAACTGTTACCTTTGCATTTTCGTTATTAATGATTTCAAGTATTCCGGAAGTTGACATCTTGTCAATGCCGTAGGAGTCGGGGTTTCTTATTTCTGTTTTAAGCATTTTCACACAACCTTTTTGCAAGTGTAATTGCACCGTTTACCATAGGCTCGTCAAGAAAGGTGAGGGGTGCATCATCGTCAATGTATTTTAAAAGATAAGGATGAAGTATCTCTTTCTGTTTACAAAGTCCGCCACATATAACAATTTTATCATCGGATTTTTCAAGTGCTTTTCGTGAACTGTTTATAATTTTTGCAGCCTCACAAGCATTACGTTCAATAATTTTCGATGCGAAAGTATCACCCAGCCCGAATGCTTCAAAAATCACAGGTGCAAAGGATGCAACATAGGAAGGACCACCGTTATAGATTTCAGAAACGGAAGAACTGAGTTCTTTACCAAGTTTTTTCTCAATAAGGTTCAGAATTGTTTCACTTCCGTCTTTGCTGTCAATGTATCCGAAAGCACAATTGAGGGCATCAGAGCCGAAATGAAATCCGCTGCCACCCTTGTCAATCATATATCCTCGTCCGCCTGCACGTTGAAGATTTTCACCTGAACGTGAGTAAGCCACGATGCCTGTTCCCATAATCACACAAGTTCCGTTTCCGCCTTTAAGTGAAACCTCAAGTGCAAGGTCTATATCACTTGTGCAATCAAAGAAACCAAAACCGAAGCCTGAAAGAAACTGACAGATAAGCTTTTGGTTTTCGCCCGTTTTACTGCCTGCGATACCTGCAAAAACGGAAACCTTACTGATGTCAATATCAGCACATATTTCAGTTATACCTTCCCTGAGAACAGCGAAAGTATTTTCAATTCCCTGATTTACAGGATTTGAGTTACCGAGAAACAGTCTTCTGATTTCGTTTCCGTCTGAGCTTGTCAGCAGAAATTCTGTTTTTGTTCCTCCACCGTCAATACCCAGCAAATATCTGATGTCACTACTCATTGATTTTCCTCTTTCAAATAACAAATGTTACACAGCGATTATATCATATGAAAATTTTTTATTCAATGATATTGACTGTTTTTAAGCAGAGAATTTGTCAGAAAAAAAGTCAGAAACGGTATAAATCCCCTTGATGATACTCCTATAAAAGATGATGACATTATAAATAATATACGTGTTTCGAGATGCCTTTTTTTCGTCTCTGATACTTTGCGAAAAGTTATCGAAAATGAT
>JAZRNJ010000034.1:0-6482 GCA_045648125.1 Acutalibacteraceae bacterium | reverse complement strand
CGATATCAAGAACAATGTTTCCGCTTACAGGGTCAACTCTGTGAACAGTTGCTGTGATAAGTTCCTGATAACGTTTCTGGAATTCTTCCATTACCTGTCCTCTTTCTGCTTCACGGATCCCCTGACGGATAACGTGTTTTGCAGTCTGAGCAGCAACACGGCTGAATTCTTTTGATTCCATTTCGATTTCGATAATGTCTCCTGCTTTTGCAGATGACTGATATCTCTGTGCTTCTTCTACAAGGATATCTGTATCTTCGTCTTCAATTTCTTCAACAACATTTTTTCTGAGCCATACTCTCATTGTTTCTTCGTCTGCATTGATTTCACAGAAAACAACTTCTTTTTTGTTGTAATCGTTTCTGAGGGCTACGATAAGTGCCTGCTGAATTCTTTCGCAAAGAAGAGCTGCCGGAACACCCTTTTCCTTCTCAAGCAATCTCACTGCTTCAAAAAATTCCTTATTCATTTTTCCAATCAATCCTTTCAGTATATTAAACTTAAATTATAAACTTAAATCAACCTTCAAAATCATCAAGTTTTACCCATGATGTTTCTTTTTTGATGAATGTTCTTTCTTCACCGTCAATGTCCATTGTGATATTGCCGTCTTCATAACCTTTAAGAAGACCTGCAAATTCTCTCTGCTTGTTTTCATCAGGACGGATAAGACGGAGTTTGATTTTCTTACCTGTCATCACTTCAAAATGTTCATCTCTGGTCAGGTCTCTTTCAAGACCGGGAGAACATACTTCAAGGCAGTAGCTCTGTTCAATAGGGTCTGCTTCGTCAAGAACAGGGTTAATTGCATGTGTCATGTCAACACAGTTGTTGATATCCACACCACCGTCCTTGTCGATGAAAATTCTCAAGAACCATGATGCTCCTTCTTTTACGAAACGTACATCCCAGAGTCTGAGACCAAGTTCTTCTGCTACAGGTTCTGCAAGTGAGCGTACAACGCTTACCACATTAGGTTTAGATGCCATGTTTAACCTCCTTAGGGTGACGAAGATAATACGAATCCGTTTTTTACAGGATGATTTTCGTCAATCCATCGTTAAAATACTCGCAAATCCGTCAGGATTTGCTGTGTTTTATGCCTTGACTTGCCAAAAATCCCCACTGAAAAAAATCGTCGACCTTAAAACGAGAAATTTTTATTGGAATTTTTGGCTTTGAGGATGCAGGAAGGCTGTCGCCTTTCAAATCCGAAAAGCCTAAAAGACTTAAAAATAGCCGTTTTAAGGCGGATTCGGATTATTTCCGTCACCCTAACAACACAAAAGAGCGGGTCTGAACCCACTCTTTTGTCAATACCATACTTTCATTGTATGTAGTATACCATATATTATTAAAATAATCAAGTATTTTTTATTAAAAAACATTGTGTTATTTTCTGAAAGTGATATAATATTCAGGAAAAGGAATATTATGCGTAAATTATAATTTATCTGTATATTTATTGCCGTATCGTAGGGGAGGCGTTTCGCCTCCCACAAGGTTTCATAAAAATTTATTCGGGACGGGAGACCCGTCCCCTACGATAAAACCGTTGGCATCATATATCAGCGTCGCAGACCTGAAATTTTGCATTTTGCACTTTGCACTTTGCATTCAATAATCACAGAACTTTTTACAAATCATTTATTGTTCATTTTACTTGGCGAGGTGTTTTATACGAACAGATATTCACTTGACATGACAAAAGGACCGTGGCTGAAGAAAATACTCATTTTCTCTTTACCCCTTATGCTCACGGGACTTCTTCAGATGCTTTACAACACAGCGGATATTGTTGTTGTTGGCAGATTTGCAGGACCTGCGTCTCTTGCCGCAGTAGGTGCAACAAGTTCACTCATAAACCTTGTTTTAAACGTTTTTCTCGGAATGGCAATGGGTTCAGGTGTTATGAGTGCACGTTACATAGGCGCTGAGGATGACTCACGACTTTCAAAATGTGTACATACTGCAATGACACTGAGTATAATCTGCGGTATCGGTGTGGGAATTTTCGGATATTTCATGTCAGAAAAACTTCTCGTTCTTATGGATTCTCCACCTGACGTACTTCCCCTTTCCACAAAATATCTTCAGATTTATTTCTTAGGTGCACCCGCTTCACTTGTATACAACTTCGGTGCAGCAATTGTACGCTCAACCGGTGACACAAAAAGACCTCTTTACATTCTTACTGGAACAGGAATTGTAAATGTACTCCTTAACCTTCTTCTTGTTATCGTTTTCCACATGGACGTCGCAGGTGTTGCAATTGCCACAATTACTTCACAATATATTTCAGCAATTCTCATTGTAATCAGACTCATGAAAATTGACGGTGGATGCAGACTTTCTTTCACAAAACTCAAAATACACGGCGAAGAACTGAAAAGAATTCTTCTCATCGGTGTTCCTGCAGGACTTCAGAACTCTCTTTTCTCACTTTCAAACGTTATTATTCAGTCAACAGTTAACTCATTTGGTTCAACCGCTATGTCAGGAATTACTGCAGGTTCTAACTTTGAATCATTTGTGTATATCTGCACAAACGCAATTGCTCAGACAACAATGACTTTCTCTTCTCAGAATATGGGCGCAAGAAAGTATGATAACCTTAATAAAATCTACATGCGTTGTCTTGTTCTTTCTCTTGCCATCAGTGGTGGAATGAGCGTTATCGGCATCATTTTCAGAGAACAGGTTGTAGGAATTTTCTCAACTGACCCTGACGTTATTGAAATAGGCGCTGCAAGACTTGCCATGATTTTACCTTTCTACTGCTTCTGTTCACTTATGGATGTGGCAGGAAGTCAGCTCAGAGGTATGGGAAGGTCCTTTGAACCAATGTTCATCACTCTCATGGGAAGCTGTGGTCTGAGACTTCTCTGGGTTTTCGTATTTTTCCCGAAAAATCCCACACTTCTCTACCTTTATTGGGCTTACCCGATTTCATGGTCAATTACATTTGTTGTTTTATTTGTTTTCTACTTCATAATAAAAAGGAAATATAAATCATAATTTGCGTCACAGACCCGAAATTATTCATTATTCAATATTCATCATTCATTTTTACCCAAGGGGTGACAGATACGGACAGATATTCACTTGACATGACAAAAGGACCATGGCTTAAGAAGATACTTGTTTTCTCTTTGCCACTTATGTGTACAAGTCTTCTTCAGATGGTTTACAGCACAGCCGATGTTATCGTTGTGGGAAGATTTGCAGGGGCAACTTCACTTGCTGCTGTAGGTGCAGCAACCCCCCTCATAAACCTGATACTCAACTTCTTTTTCGGACTGGCAACAGGTTCAGGAGTTGTATCAGCAAGACATATCGGTGCAAAGGACGACAAAAAGCTTTCCGAAAGCGTTCACACCTCAATGCTCCTGAGCATTCTTTCAGGTGTTTTAATAAGTATATTCGGATTTGTTTTCGCAGAAGAAATGCTCTCTCTTATGAACACACCGGAAGATGTTCTTGAGTTTTCAACACTTTATCTGCAGATTTATCTTTTAGGTGCTCCCGCTTCACTTGTGTACAATTTCGGCTCATCAATCATCCGTTCAACAGGTGACACAAAAAGACCTCTCTATATTCTCACTTCAACAGGACTTATAAACGTTATACTCAACCTTGTTTTTGTTATCTTTTTTCATATGGGAGTTTCCGGTGTTGCAATTGCAACAATTATTTCCCAATATATTTCAGCCCTCCTTACAATAATAAGACTGATGAAAATTGACGGTGGTTGCAGACTTTACATCGGTAAACTCCGTTTACATGCAGAAGAATTGAAGCAGGTTCTCCTCATCGGCATTCCTGCAGGTTTGCAGAGTGCACTTTTCTCATTCTCCAATGTTATTATCCAGTCAACGGTAAACTCTTTCGGTTCAACTGCCGTTTCGGGAATTACTGCAAGTGCAAACATTGACGATATTATTTACGTCTGCACAAATGCCGTTGCACAGACAACAATGACCTTCACTTCCCAGAATATAGGTGCAAAGAAACTGAAAAACGTTGGCACGGTTTACACCCATTGTCTCCTGCTCACAATTGTACTCGGCACTATACTCAATGTAATATGTTATGTTTTCAGATATGAAATGATGGGGATTTTCTCAACAGATGCCGATGTTATTGCAGCAGGTGCAGAAAGACTTGCAACAATACTTCCCCTACATATTTTCTGTTCACTTATGGACGTAGGTGCATGTCAATTAAGAGGTATGGGCAGATCAATTGAGCCTATGATTATCACTCTCCTGGGTAGTTGCGGTCTGAGAATTTTATGGGTATATACCGTCTTTCCGAATAATCCCACACTTAATTTCCTTTACACTGCCTACCCCATTTCATGGACACTTACTTTCGCGGTTTTATTTATTTTTTATTTTATAATAAAACGAAAAATCACAAGCCAAAAGGAGTTGTAAACAATGAAAAAATTTCTCGCACTCACACTTTCGGCAATTCTGATGTTTTCAGTTTTCTCAATGACTTCATCAGCTTATTCAACCGAAAAACTCACCGAAGAAGAATGGAACACACTTTACTCTTCACTTAAAGACGATAACACTTTGCCTATGCTTTGTGCAGGTGCAGACGAAACTCAGTTGGGTCTTGTTTGGCACTCTCCTGCAATCCCGGCAAAAGCAGAAGTAAAAGTTTCAAAAAACAGAGATATGTCAGATGCTGTTTTGTTTACAGGTCAGCTTGACCCTTCAGAAAACAAAGAACAGGTTGTATGCCGTGTTGACATTACAGGCATTGAAGAAAACACAACTTATTACTATCAGTGGTACACAGGCGAAAACTGGAGTGAAATTTGCGAATACAAATCAAACTCATTCGACTCCTACAAAATGATGGTAATCGGCGACATACAGATTGGCGGTCAGACTGACGAAGCAACAAAGCAGTCTGAAGACGGTTTTACATGGCAGAGCGTACTGAGTGAAGCTATGACTAAAAACCCTGACATTTCTTTCCTTCTCTCACCCGGTGACAACACTTCAACCGGTAAAGGTGCAAACGAATGGCAGACTCTTCTTATGCCTCCCCTTGTGAGAAATATTCCCCTTGCACTTGCTATCGGTAACCACGACAAAAAAGGCATGATGTACGATTACTACACTCACATGCCCAACGAATTTTACGGAAAATATTTTACAGGCCTTGACAGAGATTTCTATTTCACTTACGGTGATGTGCTTTATCTTGTTTTTGATGCAACATCACCAAGTGCTGCAGACCACATGGCAATGGCAAAGAAAGCTGTAGAAGAAAATCCCGATGCAAAATGGAGAATTGCAGTAATGCATCAGGCTCTTTTCGGTCCTGCATACGGTTCACTTGACCCTGAAACAGGCATTCTTCTCAATGCAGTTTTTACACCGATTTTTGACACATACGATGTTGACCTTGTTCTGACAGGACACAGCCATCTTCAGGGACGTTCACATTTTATGGTTGAAAGTTCAGTTGTGGGCAAAGCCAAATCAGGCAAAACTTATGTTGACCCCAAAGGTATCATTTATCTCAATTCAAACGCAGTCTGCGACCAGGGACACATTGAACTTCCCATGCCTCATGTTGCTTTTGATTTTGTTGAAAACGATGTCACAACATACACAACACTTGAATTCTTTGGTGACGAAATGAAAATTTCCACATTCAGAGGAGATAATAGTGAACTCCTTGATGAAATTTCAATTATCAAGAAAAATACTGAACACAATGACAATTCCCTCGGCAAACTCATTCAGAGACTTCTCTACAAAGTAGTTGAATTCCTTGGCATGGTTTACCAGAAGATTGATGCAATTGTGGTTGCAAACAGAGGCGGACATTTTTAAGCACAAAGGAATAGTGGTGGAACAAAAATCCTCGGAACAAATCCGAGGATTTTTTTGCGTCTGTGCTGAAGAGACAAAACAACAAGCCATCTTATCTCACGGTAAGATGGCTTGTTTAATTATGATTCAGCCGTTTAACAATTATCCGCAATTTAACGATAGGTAAGATAGATTTTTCTGACTAATCAATTTAATAAACAATAAAAAAGTTGCACAAGGGAGTGGTTCTCTCCCAAATGCAACGCTTGTTTTTATGAATGGCTTATGTTTTAGGCTTTTTTCAGTAAAACAACGATACCGCTATCAATACGATTGTATGGCAGCGATATCTGATTTATCATTGATTACGCTATTTAATACAATTCGTCTTTTTTACAAGCACCATAATATTAAAAACAACCAACTTATTATAATTTTCTATTGAATACCTGCGTAAAAGAGAGTATAATCTTTTTGTAATAGCATATTGAGGTGATACATTGTGAATATATTACATATGAAATACGCTGTTGAGGTTGCAAGGGTCGGGTCACTTAACAAGGCATCGGAAACCCTGCTTATTGCACAGCCAAACTTAAGCCGTTCAATCAAAGAACTTGAAGCTGACCTTGGTATTACAAT
>JAZRNJ010000033.1:0-4292 GCA_045648125.1 Acutalibacteraceae bacterium | reverse complement strand
ATGTCAAGTGTGTCTGCTTCATCATCATTGTTTGCATAAACATAAGGCAGGGGAGAAAGTGCAGGTTTGCCTTTGTAAATTTTATGGCCTGTATAACGGATGTCAGTTGTTGTGTCACCGTTTGCGTTTCTTACAGAAAGTGCAGAAACTCTGAAATCAGCAGCACCGTTTGTGCCGTATTCCATAGGTGCACAGTCAGGAGTAAAACCGTGTTCACCGATAACGGGATTAGCAAGGCTGAAAGATGCATTTACGTGTCTTTCAAATAAATCTCCTACACATGTTTCGGGAATAGGAGCACCGTAATAGTAGTTTAAAATGTAGTTTTCTTCATAAATTCCGATAAGGTATGTAGATTCAACTGTATCAAGTTTAAAAACCTTATTTTCGGAGTCAAAAATTATCATACAGAACACCTCCGTGTTATTTTTAGATATTTTACCATATATATGAAACTATTGTCAATGAATAAAAAATTTGTTATAATGTGGAAAAGGTGGTGCTTTAATGTTTAATTTTTTTGTAGAAAATAATTCCCGAGAGGGTGACTGTTATTATATTGAAGGTCACGATTTCAACCATATAAAAAACGTACTGAGAATGCATGAGGGTGATGAAATCCTTGTAAGCGAAAACGGTATGAGTCATCTGTGTGAGATTAAGAGTCTTGAGGGTGACACTTGTGTTGCACGAATTATACAGGAAAATTTTCAGAATACTGATTTACCTGTGGAAATCCATCTTTTTCAGGCACTTCCTAAAGGGGATAAAATGGAGTTCATCATTCAGAAAACGGTTGAACTTGGTGTGGATAAAATCCATCCCGTTGAAATGAAAAGATGTGTTGTAAAGCTTGATGATAAGAAAAAGAAATCGAAAGTAAGCCGTTGGCAGTCAATTTCCGAAAGTGCTGCAAAGCAGAGCAAGCGTTGTAAAATTCCCGAAATCGGAGATGTTCTTTCTTTTAGACAGGCGATGGAAAAAGCAAAAGAAATGGACCTTTTCTTAGTTCCCTTTGAAAGTAAAAGAGGTATGCTTGATACAAAAGATGCTCTGTCAGAAATTAAATCAGGTATGAAAATCGGTATAATCATAGGCCCTGAGGGTGGTTTTGAAGATAAAGAAGTTGAGGATGCAGTCGGAATCGGTGGCAAAACAGTTTCACTCGGTTCAAGGATTTTAAGAACAGAAACTGCTGCAATGACTTCTGTGGGAATGGTAATGCTTCACGTGGAGATGAATATAGAATAATGAAAAATTTACCTTTGGAATTTACTGAGAGAATGGAAAAACTTCTCGGTAGCGAATATGAAAATTTTATATCTGCCGTAAACGACACTCCCGTCAAAGGCTTTCGTGTGAACACAGATAAAATTTCTTTGGAAGAATTTGAAAAGATAAATGTTTTCGGTAATGAAAAAATTCCTTATGTGGAAAACGGTTTTTACCTTGATTTTGAAAAAGCAGGAAATCATCCTTTTCACCATGCAGGAATGATTTACATTCAGGAGCCGGGTGCCATGGCACCTGCTGAGTGTGTCCTCATTGAAAATGATTGGAAAATTCTTGATATGTGTGCTGCCCCCGGAGGTAAAAGTACACAGCTTAAAAGTAAACTGGGAGAAAAGGGGCTTCTTGTATCAAATGAAATTATTCCCTCAAGATGCAAAATTCTCACAGGTAATATTGAAAGATTAGGTCTTAAAAACTGTGTTACAACATGTATGGACACTTCGCGTCTTGCCAAAACTTTTCCTGAAACTTTTGACCTTGTTATGGTTGATGCACCTTGTTCAGGTGAGGGAATGTTCAGGAAAGATGACGTAGCAATCGAGGAGTGGAGCGTGAGTAACGTTCTCATGTGTGCCGAAAGACAGGCTGAAATCCTTGAAAATGCTGTGAAAGTCCTGAAAGACGGCGGATACATTGTTTATGCCACATGTACTTTTTCTCTTGAAGAAAACGAAATGACAGTTGCATCTTTTCTTGAAAGACATCCTGAGTTTGAAATTGTTCCCGTCAAAAAGGAAGTAGAAGATAACACTTCAGACGGTATTTTCTTTGATGGTTGCACATGTGAAAACATCCGTTTTGCAAGAAGATTTTATCCTCACAAATCAAAAGGTGAAGGACAGTTCATGGCAGTTCTTCACAATAAAAATGAGAGATACGGAAATAAAAAAATTCTGCCGAAAAAGCAGGAGAAAATTGATAAAATTGTTTTTGATTTTCTTGACAGTACACTTGAGTCATACGACAAAGAAATGGTGACGATGTATAACGGAAATCCCGTTTATTTCACACCTGATTTTGAAGTAAAAAAAGGCAGTGCATTTTCCTGCGGTGTGACAATAGGTGAAATTGCTAAAAATTACATAAAACCCCACCACCAATTCTTTATGGCGATGGGTGAAAAATTCAGAAGAAAAATTGAACTTTCCCCTGATAGTGAGGAAATTAAAAAATATCTCCGTGGTGAAGAAATTCAAGCCGACTGTGAAAACGGTTGGGCAGTTGTGACTGTAAACGGTTGTTCTGTAGGTGGAGTAAAGGTAAGTTCAGGTAAAGCAAAAAATCATTATCCTAAAGGCTTAAGGCTTTTGTGAAAATCAAAAAAATCGGCTCCCCTTGAAAATGCAAGGGGAGCTGTCTGCGTAAGCAGACTGAGGGGATTTTTCGTTGAAAAATTTGACAAGACAAGCCTCTTTGTGATAGAATAAATTTCTATCGTAAGGAGGTTTTTCACATGTCTTTATATGTTTTATTTTTAACGGCTGTAGGACTTGCAATGGATGCTTTTGCAGTTGCAATATGTAAAGGTCTTTCTGTGCAGAAAGCAAAAATCAGCCACATGACAATAACGGGTCTTTACTTCGGCATTTTTCAGGCTGCAATGCCACTGATAGGATATTTTGTAGGCAAACAGTTCAAGCATTACGTTGAAGCATTTGACCATTGGATTGCATTTGTTTTACTTGGACTTATCGGTGCAAACATGATAAGAGAAGCACTTTCAAAAGAAGATGAGGATGAATGTTCTTGTGAAAACAAGGATTCCTCTTTCGGCTTCAAAGCAATGTTCCCCATGGCAATTGCCACAAGTATAGACGCTCTTGCAGTCGGTGTTACATACGCATTTTTACCTGATGTAAAAATTGTACCTGCAGTTGCATTTATCGGTGTTATCACATTTGCACTTTCTTTCGTTGGTGTGAAAATCGGTAACATTTTCGGAACAAAGTTTAAATCAAAAGCAGAGCTTGCAGGTGGTATAATACTGATTCTCATCGGTGTAAAAATTCTTCTTGAACATCTTGGAGTTATAAATTTTTAATTTTCAAATAACAAACCTCTCGTCAGATTATGAAATAAAAAGAAGCTGTGAAAAACATATTTTTTGAACAGCACGTAAAAATTAGTCATCTGAATAAAAACCAACGCATCAGAAATTTCAAAATTTCTGATGCGTTTTTTGCTTTTAAAAATTATAATTTTCACAGCCTCTTTTTGTTACTTTACAAAAACCTCTTTTATTTTTTCAAGATATCCGTAACCGTAAAGGTCATCGGGTTGGAGGTAACTTGTTTCCGTCCATTCATTCCAACTGTTTACTGTAATGAGAGGTGCTTTCATAATGCCTTTTTCCATGGAATTATCGGCAAAATCTTTTACTTTTTCACAAGCTCTTTTAAAGTTGTCAGGTGTGTTATTTTCCACAACTCCCGGGACAAAGTTATGAAAACGCACGTTATTATCCCAACCTACAGAAATGTTAGGGTAGTAGGGTATTGTAAGTTTTTCTCTGTCAGAGTAAAGTTTTTCTTCGTAAGCGTCGGTGATTGTGTTGTATTCACCGTCAAAGTTTACACTGCCACCCCAGTTGTAGTTTGTAACAGAATCAGCACCAAGGTATTCATAAAGGTCGTAGGTGTTTATACCTTTGTTTATATCATCGTCTCTGAGCCAATTGAAAGTTCTTTCACCCCAATGTACAATCTGAAAATGAAGTCCCTTGAAACCTGCTTCTGCAGTCTTTTTGCGGAACAATTCAAGCCCTTCTTTGCATTTTTCTGTTGTGCCGAATGAACGGATGAAATTATCAAGGTCGAAAATCATGTAAACGGGACATCCGTCAATCTGATAATAATTTTCTTTTTTGAAATATTTCTCAATTGTTCTGTCACAGATATCTGAAAAAATTTCAGGAGTTACAACACCGCTCCATATAACAGTTTCAAGGTCTTTATCAGAATTTCTTTTATCCCATAGATGGGTTGCGTTATGATTTGCCC
>JAZRNJ010000032.1:0-7222 GCA_045648125.1 Acutalibacteraceae bacterium | reverse complement strand
ATGCAGATGCTTTCAGGTGAAAAGGATATTGAGGCAAAGCGTCAGAGTATTCTTCAGCTTAAATCAAGCATTGGTGACAGTGAAGGCAAAGCAGAACTTCTCAAAGCAGAAATTGAAGAAATTAAAGAAAAGAATAATTCTATTGCAGAAAATATTGTTCTCATTAAAGAAGAAGCAGCAAAAATCAGAGCAAAACACGAAGAAGCAAAAAATGAAATCAAAATGCTGGGCAATCAGCGTAATGAGTGCGAGGAAATGAGCGCACAGCTTCGTGTGAAACAGAAAAATATTACTGCTGAGCGTGAAAAAATAAACGGCGAACTTATCCGTCTTGAAGAAAGAAAAACTTCCATGCAGAGAGAGTTTGAAGACACAATCAACAAACTCTTTGACGAATATCAGCTCACTCGTGAAGAAGCACAGAATCTCGGTATTGTTATTGAAAATATTGGTGAAGCACAGAAGAAACTCTCTGAAATCAAAGGGAAAATCCGTGGTCTCGGAAGCGTCAATACTGCTGCGATTGAAGAATATAAAGAAGTCAGCGAAAGATATGAGTTCATGAAAGGACAGATTGAGGATATTGAAAAATCCCGTAACGAACTTATCAAACTTATTTCAGAACTGACAGGCAAAATGAGTGAACAGTTCAGAGCGCAGTTTGCAAGAATTAACTCATATTTCGGTGAAACATTTGCAGAACTTTCCGGTGGCGGTAAAGCAGAGCTTATTCTCGAAGACCCCCTTAATGTTCTTGAATGTGCAATCGAAATCAAAGTTCAGCCTCCCGGTAAGAATGTCCGTAACATCGACCTTCTTTCAGGTGGTGAAAAGGGACTCAGTGCAATTGCACTTCTCTTTGCAATTCTCAAAGTTACACCTGCACCATTCTGTATCTTTGACGAGGTTGAAGCGGCTCTTGACGACGTAAACGTTACAAGATACGCTGAATATGTAAGAAGAATGACAAGGAATACACAGTTCATTCTCATCACACACCGTCGTGGTACTATGGAAGAAGCAGATGTACTTTACGGTGTCACAATGCAGGAAGAGGGCGTCAGCAAGATGCTTGAACTGAAAACTGCAGAAATGGCTAAGAAACTCGGTTTAGCATAAGGGGGCAATGTATTATGGCTAAAAAAATAGTAATTGCTTCAGGCAAAGGCGGTGTGGGTAAATCCACAGTTACCGCCGGGCTTAGCCGTGCGCTGGAAAATGAGGGTGCAAAAGTTCTTGCCATAGATTTTGATATAGGGCTCAGGTCTCTTGACCTTCTTTTCGGGGTAAGAGAAATGGTTATAAAAAACTGGGGAGATATTATCCTCGGTAACTGCGAAAAAGAACATGCAATTATCCCTGTGGGAAATATTGATTTTATTTCTGCACCTCTCTTTTTCAGCGAAGAATTTACCCCTGAAAAAGTCAGAGAAATGATTCATTCTTTTGATGAATATTACGACGTGATTTTTATTGATGCTCCTGCAGGAATTGCACAGGGCTTCAGCCTTGCTTGTGCAGGTGCAGATGCTGCAATTGTTGTGTCAACTCCTGATGACGTGTGTGTCAGAAGTGTTGAAATCACAGCGCAGAATCTTAAA
The DNA here is from genome assembly GCA_045648125.1 of Acutalibacteraceae bacterium. Classification (GTDB taxonomy): domain Bacteria; phylum Bacillota; class Clostridia; order Oscillospirales; family Acutalibacteraceae; genus SIG575. The sequence continues at coordinate 5,621 of JAZRNJ010000032.1, read as the reverse complement.
AATCAGGGTATCGGTGAAGTGAGACTTGTAATTAACAGGTTTATAAAGAAACTTTCTGCAAAGAGAAAATTCCTCAATGTTGATCAGGTCATTGACCTGACAACAGTACAGCTTGTGGGCGTAATTCCCTACGATGCAAAAATAGGTTTTTCTTCAATGCAGTCATCGTCCTTTAATTTCAAAGCCTCATCCCAGAAATCCTTCAGCCGTATTGCAAGAAGAATTATGGGTGAAAATGTACCTTTGAAATTATAATTAAACTAAAAAGGCTCCCCTTGAAAATGCAAGGGGCGATTCCCCTGTCAGGGGAAATGTCCGAAGGACAAAGGGGTTCCCGTTTCTGGAAGAAAATGTCGAAAAACGAAGTTTTTTGACTGAGGGGATTTTTCGTTGAATAAAGGAGTGAAAACTGTGCGTGAAATTGACGTGTCCGAGCTGACACAAAAAATAGCAGAAATGTGTATCAAAGCAAACAAAATTCTGCCTTGTTCTCTTGAAAAGAAAATATGTGATGCTGTATCTGTCGAAACAGAATCACTTCCCAAGGCTGTAATGCAGGATATACATGAAAACCTTGATTGTGCAAGGGAACTTGATATCCCCATCTGTCAGGATACGGGAATGGCTGTTGTCTTTGCTGAAGTCGGTCAGGATGTTCATTTCACGGGTGGCAGTTTTGAAAAGGCAATAAATGACGGTGTAAAAAAGGGTTACACAGACGGTTACCTCAGAAAATCAATTGTCAGAGACCCTTTTTATGACAGAGTGAACACAGGTGACAATACACCGGCTGTTATCCATATAAAAATTGTTGACGGAGAAAACGTGAAACTGACAGTTGCACCAAAAGGCTTCGGTAGCGAAAACATGAGTAAACTCAGAATGATGACACCCTCGGCAACACGTGAGGATATTGTAAATTTCGTTGTGAATTCCGTCAAAGAAGCAGGTGGCAATCCTTGTCCTCCCATGGTTTTAGGGGTGGGCATCGGTGGCGATTTTGAAACAGTTGCCCTGAATGCAAAAAAAGCACTCTGCAGAGATGTTTCTCTGAGAAATAAAGATGAATTCTATGCTGAAATGGAAGCAGAAATATTGGAAAAAGTGAACACAACCGATGTAGGTCCTCAGGGCTTCGGAGGGAAAACTACTGCTCTTGCAGTGAATATTGAAGTTTCCCCTACACACATTGCGGGACTTCCTGTTGCAGTAAATATCGGTTGCCATGTTACAAGACACGTTACGGAGATAATCTGATGAAAATGAATTTTGTTGTACCATGTCTGCTGGGTCTTGAAAAACCTATTGCAGATGAACTTAAAATGATAGAAGCAGAAGATGTTGTATGTGAAAACGGAAGAGTTTTGTTTTCAGGTGATGAAAATATTTTGGCACGAGCAAACATCTGTCTGAGATTTGCAGAAAGAATACAGATTCTTGTGGGTTCTTTTGAGGCAAGAAGCTTTGAAGACCTTTTTCAGGGAACGAAAAAACTTCCCTGGGAACAATGGGTGTCACCTGCGGATGCTTTCCCTGTGAAAGGCTATTCTATAAATTCAACTCTTTTTTCAGTCAGCGACTGTCAGTCAATAATCAAAAAGGCAGTGGTTGAGCGTCTTAAATCAAAATATAAAATCGAATGGTTTGAGGAAACAGGACCTGTTCATCAGATTCAGTTTTCAATTATGAAGGATAAAGTGAGTCTTCTTCTTGATACTTCAGGTGCAGGACTTCATAAAAGAGGTTACCGTCTTGAAGCAAACGGAGCACCTATCAAGGAAACTCTTGCAGCGTCTTTCAACTACCTTGCAAGAGTGAGAAATTTCCACACTCTCTATGACCCTATGTGTGGTTCAGGCACAATTCTCATTGAGGGTGCAATGATGGCTCATAACATAGCACCCGGTGTGAACAGAAACTTCTCTGCCGAAAGATGGGAACAGATACCGTCTTCTGTCTGGGCAGAAGAAAGAGAAAGAGCAAAAAGCCTTGTGAATATGGAGTCAACCTTTATGGCTTACGGCTCCGATATTGACGAGAAAACTCTTGAAATTGCAAAAATCAACGCTCATCGTGCAGGTGTAGGAGATAAAATTATTTTTGAAAAACGAGACCTGAGAGATTTTGAACCTAAGTCTGAGAGAGGTACTGTTATTGTAAATCCTCCTTACGGTGAAAGACTCCTTGATACGGAAGAAGCAAGTCGCCTTTATAAAATAATGGGTGAAAAGTTTGAGCCGAAAAGAGGCTGGGCTTATTACGTCATCAGTCCTTCCGAGGATTTTGAATATGATTTCGGCAGAAAAGCTGATAAAAGAAGAAAACTTTATAACGGCATGATTAAATGCAATCTGTATATGTATTTTAAATAATTCCGAGGTGTTTTTAAGTGAAATACGTTTTTATTGTCAACCCTGCAGCAGGTAAGAAAAAAGCAGGAGAATTTGTTCCTGAAATTCAGAAGGCCTGTAAAACCAAGGGGGTTGACTATGAAGTTTATCAGACATGCGGTGTAGGCGATGCCAGGAAATACACACGTTTACTCGGCGAAAGCGGAGAAGAAATTACCGTTTTCGGCTGTGGTGGTGACGGCACATTGTTTGAAGTAATAAACGGTGCTGTAGGTTTTGATAATCTGACTGTAGGTACATTGCCTCTCGGCTCGGGCAATGACTTTGTGAGAAATTTCGGAAGCAAAAAAGATTTTCTTGATGTTACTTCTCAACTTGAAGGAGAAAGCAAAAAAATTGACCTTATCAAATGCGGGGACAAATATGCAATAAGCCAATGCTCAATGGGCCTTGATGCAGAAGTGTGTGCAAAACAGGCAGCATTCAAAAAACTTCCTTTTGTTTCAGGTGAAATGGCGTATACATTGTCTCTTGTTTTCTGTTTCCTTACAAAGTCAAGCAACGTATTTGAAATTTCAATTGATGACGGTGAGCTTGAAACTTACGACCTTCTTTTCTCCCTTTGCGGAAACGCACGTTTCTACGGTGGGGGATATAAAGGCATACCTCTTGCAATATGTGATGACGGATATCTTGATTTTGTTATAGTAAAAAAAGACATGCCCGTTATAAAATTCCTTAAAGTAATGAATGATTACAAAGCGGGTAAACACCCCCAATGGGACAGAACTGTTTACAGAAGAGGTAAAAAAATGACTGTCAGAAGTAAGAAGTTTTCAGCAGTCAATGTTGACGGTGAATGTGAATTTGTAAAAGAAAGAACATTTGAAGTTGTGCCTCAGGCAGTTAATTTCCTGTTCCCGTCAAATGTAGATTTCAGTGCAATCCATGACACCTGGGAAGAGGAAAATAAAGTTTATAAAAAACTGTTTACTTTTGCAGTTTAATATGTTAAAATGTAAAAGAGCTTTATGGCGAGGAGGAGATTCTTTTGAAAGAAAATTTCAAAGATGAAAATATAGATTTTCTCATCCGTTCTATCCTTGCGTTGGAAACGGAAGAGGAATGCTTCAACTTTTTCTGTGACCTTTGTACGGTTACGGAACTTCAGTCTATTTCTCAGAGACTTGTTGTGGCAAAAATGCTCAGCGATAAAGAAGTTTACAGTGATATTGTCAAGAAAACAAAAGCAAGTACAGCAACAATCAGCCGTGTTAACCGTTCTCTTAAATACGGTAACGACGGTTATGAGGTTGTTTTTGACAGACTCAGGGAGCAGGAAAAATGAGTTACGGAAGTTTTGCAAACTTTTATGACCGACTGACAGAAAATGTAGATTATAAATCCTATGCCGCTTATATTAAGCGGCTTTTTGAAAGTTACGGCAAAAATATAAATATTTCATCAGTTCTTGATGTTGCATGTGGTACAGGTTCTCTGACAGAAGAACTTGCACTTCTCGGTTACGATATGATAGGTGCAGATGCATCTTATGATATGCTCATGGTGGCTCAGGAAAAGAAAACGCAAAAAAATCTCGATATTCTCTACCTTTGTCAGAGGGCAGAAGAACTTGACCTTTTCGGTACAGTTCAGGGCGCTGTATGTACTCTTGACAGTATTAATCATATTACTGATGAAGAAACAGTTGTTGAAGCCTTTAAGAAAATTTCTCTTTTTACGGAAAAAGACGGAATTTTCATTTTCGACCTGAACACAGAATATAAACACCGTGAAGTTTTAGGTGACAATACTTTTGTATATGACCTTGAGGACGTTTACTGTGTGTGGCAGAATGAATTTGATGAAGAGGAAGATGTGACTCATGTCTTTCTTGATATTTTCAGCGAGGAAAACGGTCTTTATGAGCGTTTTTCAGAGGAGTTTGATGAAAGACCCTATTCTCACGAAAAAGTCCTTGAATGGCTCGAAAAAAGCGATTTTGAGTTTGTGGACTGCTTCGAAGAGTTCACATTCCGTAAACCGGAAGATAATACTGAAAGAACAGTTTATATAGCGAGGAAAAAATAATGGGTAAAATAGTAAGATGTATTTCGCAGGAAGGCGACCTGACAGTAATGGCAGTCAATTCTACCGATATGGTAGTAAGAGCACATGAAATTCATGCTACTTCAAAAGTGGCTTCTGCAGCTTTAGGCAGACTTCTCACTGCAGCAAGTATGATGGGTGCAGTCCTGAAAGGTAAAGATTCAAGCGTTACTCTCAGGATGAACGGTGGTGGACCTGTAGGCAGTGTTATTGCAGTTTCTGACTCGGAAGGCAACGTCAGAGGCTATATTGGTGACGCTTCTGTTGAACTTCCGCTCAATGCAAAGGGTAAGCTTGATGTTGCAGGAGCAATCGGTACAGACGGTTTTGTGACAGTTATCAAGGATTTAGGCATGAAAGAGCCGTATATCGGTCAGACTCCCATTGTTACAGGCGAAGTTGCCGAGGATATTACAAGTTATTTTGCATCAAGTGAGCAGACTCCCACGGTCTGTGCATTAGGTGTGCTTGTAAACAGCGATACAAAAGAAATTATAACTGCAGGCGGATTTATTATTCAGCTTCTTCCTACAGCAATGGAAGATACAATCGAAAAGGTTGAAAGATGTATTAAGGATATCAAACCTGTTACGACAATGCTTACTGAAGGTCTCTCACCTGAAGAAATATGTAAAAAAGTTCTTCCTGAGTTCACACTTGATGTTCTTGATGAGGCAGAAGTTTCATATAAATGTACATGTACAAAAGAAAGAGTTGAAAAGGCTCTTATCTCAACAGGAGAGGACGCACTCAGGGAAATGGCAGAGGATGAAAAGACAGAATTGTCATGTAATTTCTGCGATAAAAAATATGTGTTCACATCAGAAGAAATTAAGAAAATTCTGAGAAAATCAAGATAATTTTTAAAAAATTTTTAGCCCGAAAACCCAATAGAATCAAGGGTTTTCAAAAAAATCAAAAATTTTTTCAATTTTTTTTAAAAAAAGTGTTGACAAAAGTGTTGATATAGTGTATACTTATCAACGTTGCAGATGCAACGCTCACGAAAAAACGGAGCAAGCAGAGTGCAATAAATGTGGGAGCATAGCTCAGCTGGGAGAGCATCTGCCTTACAAGCAGAGGGTCATAGGTTCGAGCCCTATTGTTCCCACCATTATTTGGCCCGGTAGTTCAGTTGGTTAGAACGCTAGCCTGTCACGC
>JAZRNJ010000031.1:0-9245 GCA_045648125.1 Acutalibacteraceae bacterium | reverse complement strand
ACTCGATAGGCTATAAATCCCTTATTCTCGTGCCTCCAGGCACATATCGAGTGTAAAACACATATCGAGTACAACGTACATATCGAAAATCCTGTCAGGGATTTATATCGATTGCAAATGCAGGCATTTGCAACTAATTATAATATTTCCCTTACTTCCTTAGCTCTCTGAACGTCTCTTTCCTCTGCGTCAAACTGTGATGAATTTCTCACATTCACAGTTGCAGGTTGCATATCAGGAATCATTGCGTTGATTTTTTCAATATCAACATCAATAATTTTTTCTGCACTTGCCAATCTTACAAGAGACACAAGTTTCATAAATTCGTTTGAAGTAAGTTTTCTTGCGTACTTTAAAATACCGTAAGCACGCCATACTGTATCAAGGTAACTTTCATCTGCAAGAAGTTCTTTTCTTGCATTTCTTTCCTGAGTTATAATCTGCTTTACAATTGACTCAAGGTTAAAGAGTGCTTCCTTTTCACTGATACCAAGTGTAATCTGATTACTTATCTGATAAATATCTCCTCCGGGCTGACTACCTTCGCCGTAAGCACCACGGATAACCAAACCTAATTTTGAAACTGTTGAAGAAAGTCTTGAAATAAGTCCCTGCTTTGTAAGTGCAGGAAGATGAAGCATAACAGATGCTCTCATACCTGTACCAAGGTTTGTAGGACACTGAGTAAGAAAACCAAGTCTTTCATCAAAAGCAAAGTTAAGACTCTCGCCGATTACTTTTTCAATTGCCTCTGCTTTTTCGTAAGCATCTTCAAGCTGAAGTCCTGATGACATTGCCTGAATTCTCAGGTGGTCTTCTTCCTCAAGCATAACGCTTACATCTTCATTGTCTGAAAGAATAAGTGCTTTTCCCTTTGAAGGTCCTGCAAACTCAGGAGAAATAAGATGTCTTTCGGCAAGTGAGACCGTCTGAAGAGCCGGTACATCTTCCATATCAATAAAACTCATATTTTCATTATTGGACAAAACTACATCTCTAATCTTCAAATTGAGTTCTTTTTTCTTTTCCGTATCAAGTCTGAACGGAAAAGGATATTCCTTGATATTTCTTGCAAACCTTACTCTTGTGCTGAGCACTACATCACCCTCAGGGCCGTAAGAACTGTACCATCTGCTCATTTCATTCTGCCTCCTTTGCTTTTATCTCATCACGGATTTCTGCTGCTCTTTCAAAATTCTGTTCTTCAATTGCAGTTTTCATTTCTGCCTGAAGTTCTGCTATAATTTCTTCTTTTGTTTTTTCTTTAACTGATTCTTTTTCTTCGATTACGTTTGCAATTTTACCGTTGTGCTGAGTTTTGCCGTGAATACGCTGAACAGAGGGCAGAAGCATTTCGTAAAACTTTTCATAACATCCTGCACAGCCTATCTTTCCGCTTTTCACAATTTCCTCAAAACTCATACCGCATTTTTCACAACGTTCTGTTTTGGCTGACGTAATCATAGTTTTGGGTTTTGAGAAGAAGTTTCCGAAGAAATCTCCAAGGTCAAAACCAAATCCTGAAAACACATCACCGTAACCTAATTTTCCTGCACATCCTGTACAGAGGTGAAGTTGTGTGTACTCACCGTTTACCACACTTTTTATATGAGTTGTTGCTTCATGTTTACCACAATTCTGACATAACATAACAAATTCCTCCTTACATAAGGCTTAAAAGCATCTGTTTAAAAATCAATGCTCTTATTTCATCTTTTATATCCTGAGGTGCTGCCCTCAGAGAATTTTCTGAAGTTGCAGCAAGTATAAGTTTTGCTGACTGCTCATTCAATAAATCCTGATAATTAAGATTATATATATGCGCTCTGCATGTTTTATCATCAAGACGTCTGCCGATGCCGTTTACAACATGCATAAGAGCCGTACCTTTATCGTATTTTGCTCGTGTTATCCTGATATATCCCCCACCACCTCTGCGGCTTTCAACTATATATCCGTGTTCAGGGGTAAAACGTGAAGATATAACGTAGTTAATCTGACTGGGTACACAACCTAATGTTTCTGCCATTTCGTTACGCTGAATTTCCGTGTATCCGTCACGTTCAAGCATTTCAAGAATCATCTGTGCAATTGCATTACTTAAATTCATATTGCTCACTTCCTGTATTTATGATTTATAAGTCAAATTTACTTTTTGACTTTGACTTTCTTTGACCTTTCACGTATTATTATAGACCTTTTTTGATTTTTTTCAAAGGTCAAAAAAGGTCAAAAGTAAGTTTTTATGTTTCAATATCAGAGTTTATCTCCTGTTTTCTTTGATTTACTCATTTTTTCTCAATTTTTCATATTATTTATAATTTGTCACAAACTAAAAGTTGATAGGAATTTTCTTCAACCTTTACACATAATTGTAAATATTAAATGAACAACACCCCATTTCTACCTTTACAAGTTGATTTTTTACACTTTTTGTGTTATAATGTTGAATAAATTATGAATTAATACCTCAATCAAGGATGGTTTATATATGAATAAAACAGTTATAACTGCCGACAGTCCGATTGACCTTTCAGTCGAGCAGGCATCATCATACGGCATTGAGATAATTCCGCTTCATGTCATTCTCGATTCACAGGATTATCTTGACGGTGTTGATATAACTCCCGATGATATCTACAAGGCATATAACGAAAAAAAAATACTCCCCTCTACTTCTGCAATTTCCGTTGCAGAGTACGAGACATTTTTCAAAAAATTCACTGATGAAGGTTTTGATGTAGTTCACCTTTCTCTGAGCAGTGCCATTTCTTCAACCCATCAGAATGCAAAAATCGCTTCAATGGAAATGGATAATGTCCATATCGTTGACACAAGGCGTCTTTCAACAGGCATGGCAGTACTTGCAATAAAAGGAATTGAAATGGCTGAAAGCGGTATGTCTTCATCTGAAATCGCATCAAATCTCACTGCACTCAGAGATAAAGTCAGCACAAGTTTCCTTCTTGACACTCTGACCTACATGAATAAAGGCGGAAGATGTTCAGCACTTGCAGTTCTCGGAGCAAACATTCTGGGCATTAAACCTACAATTGAAAACCTTAATGACGGAAGCCTTGTTGTAGGTAAAAAATACCGTGGTAAATCAGAAGTTGTAAGACGTCAGTATATTGACGAAAAGCTGTCTGTCCCCGGTATTGATTACAGCAGAATTTTCGTTGACCATTCAGGACTTGATGAAAAAGAAGTTGAAAGTCTCAAAGCTTACATCGAAGACAATTACGATTTCAAGGAAGTTCTTGTTTCACGTGCAGGAAGTACAATAAGTACACACTGCGGTCCCGGAACATTCGCTTTGATGTTTATGTACAATTAACAAAAGACATTATTTCCCTTGTTGTGTTATCAACAAGGGTTTTTATTTTATCCCTGTTGTAACTGCGTGAATATACTTCAAGATATTCCTCACGGCATTTTTTTGCTTCACTGAGGAGAAAATACCCTTGAGTCATCAGTTCTTTTCTTGCAGTAACATTAAATTTTATGCGTGACTTATGTCTTTTCATTTTTTCGCTTTCTGCAAAACGTGTATAACTTACACGTTTGAAACAATCACCCTCAAAATGGTGCAAATCATCAGAAGTAACAATCCCAAGACCGATTTCGGGAATAATAAGATGTTCTGCCTTTCGCGAAAAAGGTGAAAGAAGACTGATAACATCAAAACCACAGAGTATTGCACTTTCCTTTATCTGTGAAATCAGAAGTTTTGAAACTGTCCCTGTTCTGTCATCAATACAATAAAGTTTAGGACACATTTTTGTCAGAGTGTTTTCAGGGAAAACTGTTCCTATAGGCGTAGGTGACGTAAGAATCCTTAAATATTCCTTACCTGAAAAAGTCGAAACAGCACCCAGTTCTCTTTTTATAAAACGAGAAACAAACCTTTCAATTTTATCAGCGTTAACGGCATCACCTGATAATCTTTCTATATCTTCTCCTGCACTTTTGGCTGCAGAGAAAAATTTTACTGCCTTCAGAAGAAACGTCTTTTCCCTTTCCATAGCATCACTAATAATAAACCTATTATGAAAAAGCATTTTTCTGTCGCTACAAACGCCTAAATCAACTGTATAATTTTTGCAATCAATCACGTAAGGTTGAAAAGAAATTCTGTTTTCATCAAATATGTAAACATCAATATCCGGAAAATATGCACCGTCAGGTTCATCTCCGTAAAAAGAAAGAAAACGCTGAGAAGACAGTCCCTCTTTTTCAAGTGATGATGCAACTTCTTCAATAAATTTTCCGCTTTCGCTTACACCACCTCTTACAAGATAAACTCTTGTGACAGGATTTTCATTTGCACATTCTCCGGCAATATTGAAAAATCCATCCGGACCTACGGAATTGACATAAAAATAAACAGGATTTGTTTCCATTTCAAAACCCCCTTTACATCATAATATGAGGGATCGGTTATCCTGTTCACAAAATTTCATTGAAATAAATTTGTTATTGTGTTACAATGTTGTGGAAATCATCAAAGAAGGTGAAAGAGATGAGTAAAAAAACAAAATACATTATTTTAACATCAATAATTATCGTAATTGCTATTGTTATAGGAATTTTTGTAGTCAAAGGACATTCGGGAAATCCCACCCTTGAAGACCCTGCATACAATTCTCCACAGGTAACGGAAGACCCTTATGTTGCTACTGTTACATTCCCCGAGGGATTCACCGTAACTCAGATTGCTGAAAAACTTGAAGAAAACAGTGTCTGCAGTAAAGAAGATTTCTTGAATGAGGTAAACAATCCTTCAGAAGAATTATTGCTTGAATTGGGAATTGAAAACAGAAATGACAGAATTTTTGCTCTCGAAGGATATGTTTTCCCCGATACTTATGAGTTCTACAAAGGTGAAAGTGCATCGTCTGTCCTTCAGAGATTCCTTGATAATTACAGAGTAAAAATCACTGAAAGCGATAAAATGAGAGCATCTGAACTTGGCTACACAATGGACGAAATAATCAGAATCGCTTCAATTATCCAGGAAGAAGCAGGAAGACCTGAACAGGATACAAAAGTTTCTTCTGTTCTTCACAACAGACTGAATACAGGCACAAAAATTGAATGTGATGTTACAATCACTTACCTTGAAGATTACTGTGAACCTTATCTTCAGAACAGTCTTACAGAAACAAACCGTGAAAACTATAACACATATAAATGTACCGCCCTTCCTGCAGGACCTATCACCAATCCGGGATATTCTGCAATTCAGGCGGCACTTTACCCCGAACAGACAAATTATTTCTTTTTTGTAACTGACAAAGACTGGAATTATTACTACGCTGCAACCTGGGCTGAACATGTTGCAAATTGCAGAACTGCAGAAATTCCCGGTTATTAATCAAAACTGTTTCAGCACTTTTTTTAATCGTTTGCCGATTACTGAGGCTATGAGACACATGACAACATCTCCCGGTAAAGTCAGCAAGAAACAGTAAACAAACAGTTTTTTGATTTCCGGTTCATTGCCCAGATAAAAACGACTTATCAGAAAATAATATGCAACACCGATTATGTAAATAACGAACATCCCGGCGAAAGACGACAGAATGTAGTTTTTCAGGGATGTTTCTTTTTTTGCAAATTTACCCGTAACAAAAGCCCCTGCAATAAAACCTAAAAGATAACCGAAAGTCGGTTTAAGAATGTAGGAAAGTCCTCCACCCTCTGTGAAAACGGGAATTCCTATGAGACCGATTAAAACATACACTCCTACACTGAGCGAACCTTTTTTTTCGCCAAGCAACAACCCTGCAAGGGTTACAAAAAGAGTCTGAAATGTTATAGGCAGAAAAGGAGTAGGAATTTTCAAAAATGCTCCTGCACAGATAAGTGCCGTAAACAATGCACAAAGACACATTTCTTTTGTTTTCTGCATTTCAAACTCCCTCCTTTCATCTATAAAATTTTACAAAAAGACAAAGAAATTGTCAAGTCGGAACTCTGTCTTTACATGCACATGCTCAGTTTACCGACATATAACGTTTTTTTGTTGTACATTTTTCCTAAAATGTATAAAATACTTGACGCTTTATAAAATGTGTTATATAATCTTAAAAGTAAAATCAAGGAAAGAAGGTATTAAAAAAATGGATTTTTTAACAAGTCTTGTAACTTTCGCAAAGAAAGTTTACCACGTCGGAATGACAATTGTAATGCTCGTACCTTTACTTATTACAATGGGTATGGACGACATTATCCCCACAGAAGTCATTGAAAACCCCGATGCAACCAACCCCCATATTGTGTCTTACGGAGAAATGGAAATTTCTGCACACCGTTCAGGTGCAGGTATTGCTCCCCAGAACACACTTATGGCTTTTGAGACAGTTCTCAAACAGAACAACAAATTCGGTGTTGACATTTATGAATTTGACGTTCAGGTTACAAAGGACGGCAAACTCATTATCATGCACGACCTTACTTACGATGCAACTTCAAATGCAGTTGAAGCTTTCGGAAGAGAAAATGTTTATGCAAATGAACTTACATACGCTGAAGCACAGGTTCTCAACATGGGTGAAAACTTTGAAATTGACGGTAAATACCCCTACAGAGGACTCAGAGGAAAAGATATTCCCTATAATCTCCATGTGCCTCTTTGCGAAGATGTTATTGATTACATCGAGAAAAACAGTGGCAAGAAAAAATACGATTATATAATCGAAATCAAATCAAAAGGTGAAGACGGCAAAAGAGCTGCAGACGAACTTCAGAGAATCATTAAAGAAAAAGGTCTTGTTGACAGAGCAATCTGGGCATCTTCAAAGCAGGATGTTTCAAACTACATGAGAGACACATACCCTGAAATTCAGCGTTCAGCAAATATCCTCGAAGTTCTTCAGTTCTATATTTACGCAAGAATGGACTGGGACCTTGAAACAGCAAATGTTACTTATTCTGCACTCCACATCCCCTACGGTTCAAGTGCAGCAAACGGTCTTATCAACACAGGTACACGTCAGGTTATCAACTATGCACACAAATACAATATTGCAGCTCAGTACTGGACAATCAACGATGCTGAAGCAGTTGAATATCTTGCCAAAAATGGTGCAGACTGTGTTATGACAGACTACCCTGACATGGCTTATGCAACTCTTAAAAATATGGAATTCTGATTTTAAAAAAGACTGAAAAAAACATAATCAGATATTCAAATAAAGTTAAATACATCAGAAGTTTTTGTTTTAAACTTCTGATGTTTTTTGTTTTTATAAATTAATTTATTTTTTCACAGGGATAGATACCCACATCTTCTCGAATAAAATTTCATGAAACCTTGCGGGAACCGAAACGGTTCCCCTACGATATAACAATTAATGCACGGATAAATTATAATTTATATGTGTAGTCAGTTTCAGCCTCCCCTTGAAAACGCAAGGGGAGGTGGCATTTTCGCAAGAAAATGACGGAGGGGATTTTTCGTTGAAAATTATAATTTATTTTGCTGTCCATTTCTTATTTTACTGCATACTAATACATAAAAACGGCTTTCTTTCACAAGTGAAGAAAGCCGTTTCCGATGAGTTTTTATCTTTCAGGATATTCAATTTGTCTGTTTGTGAAAAGTTTGCCTACTGCAAGATCCATTTTATCAAAGACTTTCTGGAAGAAGCCAAGGAATGCAATTTTAAGAGCAACTTCTTTTCCGTCTTTATCCTCTACATCGAGAGCATCTTTAAGTGTAAGCATATCGTACCAATGAACAGAATAAGTTGAGTAATCTGCCGTGTTGTTTTCATCAACAACAATCATTCTGTATCCGTATTGTGCTGAATAACGTTCATTGTTATAACGTGTGCTGAGAGAGTTTACAATATCAATGCCCTGATTCTGCACACCGAAAGCATTTGAATGGTCATGTCCTGAGAAAATACCGAGCACGTCACCTTTTTCAACCATAGCATCAAACTGTCCGAAGTTTTCACCACCTGAGCAAGGTGTTTCGTGGAGTTTTCCGTAGTTTATTGAGTTTTCGTCAAATGCGTAATACTCACCCTCATTGATTATGTGTTCATAAGAGAAAAGCTCTTTCTTTTCCAATTTTTTCAGAACATCGTAAACTTCAGGCACAATAATGTGCTGGAATGCAAGAGAGTAAACTTTTTCCCCACCATTTGCCTTTTTTAGTGCATCTGAAGTGTTCTTGTACCATTCAACCTGGTCAGCTTTCACACAGCCATAATGACCATTTCCGTCGTAATCGTTTGAGTCAAATACCCAGAGGTTGAATTTCACTTTTTCACCGTCTGAAGAAAGAACAGGAATATTATATGTACCGCAACCTGAAAGTGCTTCGCCGTCATCAACAGAAACTGAGCATGAATATGTGTTGTAATAAGCCATCAGTTCTTCTCTTGACATTGCGCCTGTTTCTGAGTCGTGATTACCGAAAGTTACTGCAACAGGAATGTTTCTTGACTGGAAAACAGACATCAGTTTATCGATGAGTTTTTTTGTGTCTGCAGGGTTTTCGCAGTTCTGTACATTATCACCTGTGATAATTGCAATGTCAGGTTTTTCTTTATCACATGCATAACCGATTGCCCAACATGATGAATCAACATTATAATCTTCAAGGTGAGTATCTGTTACATGCATTACTCTTAATTTTCCGTCTGAATTGAATTTCATTGTTCTATCCCCTTCTTCTGCAAATGATGTTACTGAAAAAACTGAAACGAACATCAACACAGCAAGTATTATTGATATAATCTTTTTCATTTTGTTCACCTCATGAAAAATATTTCAGGGAACTCATAAAGAGTTCCCTTACTTTTATTAAAGATTATCAAGACCTGCAGCTTTTCTGATTTCTTCGGCCTTGTCTGTCTTTTCCCATTCAACGTCAATATCTTCTCTGCCAACATGACCGTAAGCAGCAAGCTGACTGTAAATAGGTCTTCTGAGTTTGAGTTTTTCAATAATTGCAGAAGGTCTCAGGTCAAAGAGTTCTGAAACAATTGCACCGATTGTGCTGTCATCAATTTTACCTGTGCCGAATGTATCAACCATAACTGAAACGGGCTTTGCAACACCGATAGCGTAAGCAAGCTGAACTTCACATTTACTTGCAACACCTGATGCTACAACGTTCTTTGCAATGTATCTTGCTGCATAAGCTGCACTTCTGTCAACTTTTGTGGGGTCTTTACCACTGAAAGCACCGCCACCATGACGTGAATAACCGCCGTAAGTGACAACAA
>JAZRNJ010000030.1:0-2427 GCA_045648125.1 Acutalibacteraceae bacterium | reverse complement strand
ATGTCAGGACTTTGTTGTGCAGTTGCTGCGGCACGTCACGGCATCAAAGTTGTTCTGATTCATGACCGCTCTGTTCTTGTCGGTAATGCTTCAAGTGAAATCCGTATGTGGATTGGCGGTTGTCACGGTAAAGATAACCGTGAGGGCGGTATAATCGAGGAAATTATGCTTGAAAATTTTTATCAGAATCCGTCGCTCAAATATCCCCTTTGGGACAGTGTGCTTTATCAGAAAGCGATTGCGGAAGAAAATCTCACACTTCTCCTTAATTCAAGTTGTCTTGATTGTGTAATGGACGGAAATAAAATTGAAAGTGTCAAGGCATGGCAATCCAATGCCGAAACTTTTCATATCGTGAACGCCGAATATTTTGCTGACTGTTCAGGAGATTCTGTTCTTTCCACCCTGACGGGTGCAGAATTTATGTACGGCAGAGAAGCAAAAAGTGATTTTGGTGAAACTATTCCCCCTGATGTCCGTGACGAAAAAACTATGGGGATGAGTTGTCTTTTTCAGATAAAAGAAACTGACCATCCCGTACCTTTTACTCCTCCTGAGTGGGCATATAAATACACTTCGGATGAAGCTCTGCCCTTTAAAGACCACGACAGAGGCAATAATTTCTGGTGGATTGAAATTGGTGGTGAATGGGACTGCGTTCATGATACAGACAGATGCCGTGAGGAACTTCTGAAAATTTGCTACGGTGTGTGGGACCATATGAAAAATTACGGTGACCATGGTGTTGAAAACTGGGAGCTTGAATGGATAGGATTTCTTCCCGGTAAGCGTGAAAGCAGACGGTATGTAGGGAAATATATTGTAACTCAGAATGATGTTGAATCTGAAGGCAGATTCCATGACATCGTGGCTTATGCCGGTTGGAGTATGGACGACCATTTCCCCGAAGGTTTCTATTACCGGAAAGGATATCCCACAATCTTTCATCCTGCACCCACACCATGGGGACTTCCACTCAGATGTATGCTTTCAAAAAACATTGAAAATCTTTGCTTTGCAGGAAGAAATATCAGCGTTACCCACGCAGCACTCAGTTCATCCCGTGTGATGGCAACATGTTCGGTTTTAGGTCAGGCATTAGGTACGGCAGTTGCACAGGCAATTACGGATAATGTTACACCTGAAAATGTTGATATAAAAAAGCTGCAACAAACATTGATGGAAGATGACTGTTACATTCCGTGGCACGAAAGAAAACTGCCTGAACTTTCCCTGAAAGCAGAATGCTCTGACGAAGTTATCCGTAACGGATTTGACAGAGGTGAAGAAAACCTGTGGACAGGTAAAGAAAAGGATTTTATTGAATATCGTTTTGCTGAGGATACGGAAATAAACGGAATCAGACTTATCTTTGACAGCGACCTTAACCGTGATTATTATAATATGCCCTGCAATTATCCTTTGGTGCAGACAAAGTTTAAATTGCCCGAGACTTTGATTAAGGAATACAAAATTCAGGGCGTTTCAGAAAACGGTGAAATAAAAGAAATTCATATCACCGATAATCGCAGGCGGTTTGTAAAACACAATGTTGATTGGTGTGTTAAAGAAATCCGTTTTATCCCCTTATTAACATACGGTGCGAAAGAATTCAGACTGTTTGATTTTGAAATTACATTTTAAAGAGAGTGATAATATGAAATATAATCTTGTTGTTGCAGGTGGTGGCCTCAGCGGTGTTGCAGCTGCAGTAAGTGCTGCACGTGAAGGTCTTAAGGTTTTGCTTGTTGAAAAATCAGGCTGCCTTGGCGGTGCAATTTCCAATAATCTTGTTTATCCCTTTATGCCATATTGGACAAAACCATACTGGGATAAGAATGGCGAGAGGAACTATCTTTCTCAAGGTATTTTCAGGGAAATGAAAATACGTCACGATAAATATGTGGATGATTGTAAGGACCACGAATTCAATTCTGAATATTTTAAAATTGTTCTTGATGATATGACAAATGAAGCCGGTGTTGATGTTCTTTTTCACGGCGTTGTTTATGATGTTAAAACAGAAGGCAGAACAATTACAGAGGTTGAAATAACTGCCAAGGGACAGAAAATCACAGCTAAGGCAGATTTCTTTATTGATGCCACGGGTGATGGTGAACTGTTCTTCCTTGCAGGTTGCGATTATCAGTTAGGCCGTGAAAGTGATAACCTTTGTCAGCCCATGACAACCTGTTTTCGTATGAGTGGCGTTGACCTTGACCTTTTTACGGCAGAAAGACCTCGTTTGCAGGAGCTTTATAAAGAGAAACAGGCAAAAGGCGAAATTACAAATCCGAGAGAAAATATACTTGTTTTCTTTGGAGTCGGTGAAGATGTTCTGCACTTCAACTCTACCCGTGTTGTAAAGCTTGACCCCACAAATCCTTTTGATGTAAGCAAAGCAGAGGTTATTGCAAGAAAGCAGAT
>JAZRNJ010000029.1:0-5863 GCA_045648125.1 Acutalibacteraceae bacterium | reverse complement strand
CAACACAACATTTGACTGGAACGGCGCAAGAGAACCCTATATCCTTGCAACAGAAAACGACGTTCTCAACGGTATTTCAATGCTCTTCGGTAAACTCCTCACAAACAGAGCACAGACATTTGCTGACGTTCGTACATACTGGAGCCCTGAAGCTGTTAAAGAAGCAACAGGTTATGACCTTGAAGGCGTTGCTAAAGAATCACAGGGCTTTATCCACCTTATCAACTCAGGTGCAGCTTGCCTTGACTTCAGTGGTGAAGCTAAAGACGAAAACGGCAATCCTGTTATGAAAGAATGGTACGATGTTAACGATGCAGACATCGATGCAATGCTCAAAGCAACAACATGGTGTGCAGCTGATAACGGTTACTTCAGAGGCGGTGGATATTCTTCACGTTTCGAAACAAAAGCAGAAATGCCCGTTACAATGCTCAGACTTAACCTTGTTAAGGGTGTAGGCCCTGTACTTCAGCTTGCTGAAGGTTACACAGTTAAACTTCCCGATGAAGTTTCTGACGAACTCTGGAAGAGAACTGACTATACATGGCCCTGTACATGGTTTGCTCCCAGACTTACAGGTGAGGGTGCATTCAAATCAGCTTACGACGTAATGAATAACTGGGGTGCTAACCACGGTTCAATCACATACGGTCACATCGGTGCAGACCTTATCACACTCTGCTCAATGCTCAGAATTCCTGTTTGCATGCACAACGTACCTGAAGAAAAAATCTTCCGTCCTGCTGCATGGAACGCATTCGGCATGGATAAAGAAGGTCAGGATTATCGCGCTTGCGCAACATACGGTCCTCTTTACAAATAATAGTTTAAATCTTGCAATCTCCTTCAAGGGAAACCTTGGGGGAGATTTTTGTATATATTGCAGAAAAATTGACAAAACTTTGACAAATAGGATATTGACAATAATTAGCACACGTGCTAAAATAGTACAGAACCAAAAATAAAAATCATGCAAAGATTATAATGAGGTGAGATGAACATGGCGAGAATTGACAAATCAAAGCTTACCAAACTTGAAATAGTACGTGTAGCATCGAAAATGTTCCTTGAAAAAGGCTATTCAAACACTTCAATAAAAGCAGTTGCAAATGAACTTGAAATGAGTACAGGAAATCTGACATTTCATTTTCCGACAAAAGAACATCTTCTTGCAGAACTTGTTGAAATGCTATGCAGTTTTCAATGGAAACTGATGTCAGATGAAGCAGAAGAAGGTATAAGTTCTTTACTTGCGGTCTGTCTTGAACTTATGTCAATGGCATCTGCCTGTGAAGAGAATGAGATTGCGAGAGACTTTTTCATTTCGGCTTATCAAAGCCCTATTTCACTTGAGATAATCCGTAAAAATGATGCCGTAAGGTCTGAAAAAGTATATTCGGAATATTGTAAAAACTGGACAGATGAGCAGTTTAAAGAAGCCGAAATTCTCGTTTCAGGCATTGAGTATGCAACTCTGATGACTACAGGCGATTCTGTATCTCTTGAAACAAGAATTACAGGTGCACTTAACAATATAATGTTGATATATAATGTGCCTGAAGAAATAAGAAAGAAAAAAATAGAAAAAGTTATTTGCATGGACTATCGGAATATCGGAACTCGTATACTTAAAGAGTTTATTGAATATGTTGAAAAAAGCACCGAGCAAGCGTTGGAAGAAATTTTTCACAGATAAAAGGAGATAAAATTATGAAGCTTAATGAGAAAACCAAGAAAATACTTGCCGGAATCTTTGGCGTAGTTTTAATTGTTGTTTGTGTGTTCTGGTTTATGAATGATGACCTTGAGCATATAGAAGATACAAACGGAGCAGATAATTTTACTCTCCAGACAATAACAGATGAAAATATTATTAACCGTGATATTGGTGCTATGGGTCTGAAGAAATCAAAAGACAGCATTTCAAACACTACAACATATTCATCAAACAAATTTACAGGTGTAGAAGAAATTTATGGCACGAATATTATAGGTAACAGGTTTGATATTACAATAAATCATGCAAGAGTGGACAAAGGCAATTTTAAAATTGTTCTTCTTGAAAATGATGAAATTGTACATGAATTCAAACTTAATGAACTTACACAGACATATACTCTTAAAAACCCCTCAGGATATGTGGCTTTAAGAATTGCAGGTGAAAGTGCAGACTTTCAATTTGATTACAACTTATATTGATAAATTCAGACAGGAGAAATTTTTATGAAAACAAGAAAATTATTATCAATTATTTTAGCAGCAGCGTTAATCTTTTCAACTTTTGTTGTTACGGCATCAGCAGAAAACGGAAACATAATAGTTCTTTACTCAAATGACGTACATTGTGCAATTGACGATTATGCAGTTCTTGCAGCTTACAGAGCAGAGAAAATTGCAGAGGGAAATACTGTAATTACAGTTGATGCAGGCGATGCCATTCAGGGCGAGGTTATCGGCACACTTACACAGGGCGAAGCTATTGTTGATATTATGAATGCAGCAGGTTATGACTATGCTGTTCCCGGTAACCATGAATATGATTACGGTATGGAAACTTTTCTTGATCTTGCCGAAAATAAGGCAGAATATGAATACATAAGTTCAAATTTTTATTATCTGCCGGGAGTAAGAGGTGTTTTTGAACCGTATGCAATCAAAGATGTAAACGGAGTTCAGATAGCTTTTGTGGGCATCACAACTCCCGAATCTGTCAGCAAGGCAAATCCTCAATTTTTCAAGGATGAAAACAACAACTTCATTTATGGTTTCCCCACATGGAATATGCGGGACGGAGTTCTTTATGAAAATGTTCAGGAAAGCGTTGATAATGCAATAGCAGAGGGTGCAGACATTGTTGTTGCAGTAGGACATCTTGGTATTCTCGAAACAACAGACGGCTGGAAATCAACCGATGTTATCGCAAACACAAATGGCATTGATTATTTTATCGATGCACATTCGCATGAAACAATCGAAAGTGCTGAATATAAAAATAAGGATAATGATGAAGTAATCCTTTCATCAACAGGCACAAAATTTGCAAACTTCGGTCAGCTTACAATTGGTGCAGACGGCTCTGCAGATTTTGAACTTATTGACCCTGATGAAGTTGATGTTGAAACTATGTCAACCGATGCAAAAACAGCATATAACACTGTTAAAGAAAAAATTGACGGCTATAACGAAGAAATTGCATATCTTTATGAAGTAATAGGCAAATCCGATGCAAACCTTGTTGCTTATGATGAAGACGGCAGTTGGGCTGTTCGTAAGAGAGAAACAAACTCAGGTGACTTTGTGGCCGATGCTTACCGTGCGGTAACGGGTGCAGATATTGCTCTTTGCAACGGAGGCGGAATCAGAAACGAAATTGCCGTTGGTGATGTAACAAGAAAAGCGCTTATGGATATGAACCCTTGGAGTAATTCCATGTGCGTTATTGAGATAACAGGCCAGCAACTTATTGATGTGCTTGAACACGGTGCACGTGCATGTCCCGAATCTCCGGGTGGCTACTTCCAGGTTTCAGGTGTAACTTACGAAATCAAAACATGGTTAGAAAGTCCCGTTATTACCGATATGAACGGCAACTTTATAAGCATTGATGAAACAATGGAACGTCGTGTTGCAAATGTTCTTGTAAACGGTGAACCTGTTGACCTTGAAAGAAATTATACCGTTGCAGGTACTCAGTATGTGCTCACAAGTGGTGGTGACGGTATGACAATGCTTGAAGGTGCAAAAGTTGTTCAGCAGGAAGGACTTGTTTGTGATTCCGAAATGCTTATTAAATATCTCGAAATGCTCGGTGGCAAAATAACTGCTGAAATGTACGGAAACCCTGACGGCGACGGTAGAATAAGTATTGTCCCTGAACACATACATAAATTCCCCGATGATGAGAATTGTTCCTGTGGCCTTAAGAAAGCAGATTACAGCGGGTATCGTGCAGCGATGAACCGTTATGATGAACTTACTGCTGAATATAAAGACGTCCTTGTTGAAGAAACAAAGGATTATATCCGAAATGCAGTTAAGGAAATCGTTAACGAATATCTGGGCAATACAGGTATTAAAAACAATTATAGTGAGGAAGAACAGTATATTCTCGACGGCATTGCAGACGGTATCAATGAAATCTGCGACACTATCGAAAACGGTATTGAAGATGGTACATTGGTAATACCCAACTATACCGAAATCGAAGAAAAAATTGCAGAGTTTGAGAAAACTCATACAGGTGATGAATATAAGGCGTTAATTGAGGAGATGAAAGCAGAACTTGATGAAATCAAAAAGAAAGATGCAAAAACTCACGCTGATATCGCAGATGATATTGAAGCAATCGAAGAAAAAATCGATAATGCAGTCAATTGCAAACACATCTGTCATAGTGATAATCAGTTCCTTAAAATAATATGGATTATTGCAAATTTCTTCCACAGTATTTTCGGCATCAGTCCCATATGTGATTGCGGAATGGCTCATTATTAATCCGGAATACAATGTCTGAGATGCAATTATACATAACAACGATGTTAATTTTTATGGGACGATGCGTAATTGTTCCGAAAGATTTTATGTTATTTTAAACGAGTCGATGTGGGTATCAAACCCTACGAATTTTTAATAAATATAACACTAAATTATAATTTACCATAATAAGACAAAAAAGAGAGTTCCTTAGAACTCTCTTTTTTATCGTTTGATTATTCTTCGCCGTATGCACCTTCGTAAATTTTTACTTCTTTATGGATGTTTGATGAACGGTAAATGCCGTCCATGATTTTTGAAGTAAGAATTGCCCTGTCAATGTATGACTGATTAGGTTCTCTTGTAAAACATGAGTTGATGAATGAATCAATTTCATTTAGGTACATGTCTCTCATTCTGAATTTCGGTTTTTCTTCAACAAGAGCACCGTCTTTTGTTGTGAAGAATGTGAAGTAACCGCAGTAGTTAAGTCTGATACCGCCCTTGTCACCCATGAAATCAATGTATGTTTCGTTGATGCCGATATTCTGTGCCCAAGCACCATTGAATGTGATTGTAGGACCGTTTTCTGTTCTGACAATACCTGTTACTGAGTCGTCAACGTCGTAAGTTCCGTTTTCAACATCTGATGTTTCTTCAGCCCACATGCCTTCGTAAACATAGTTTTTCATGTCTTTACCGAGTTTGCAGAATGCTTCGCCACTTGCTGTAAGAGGTTTGGGGTCTCCGCAACAGTAAAGAATGAGGTCGATGTAATGAACACCCCAGTCAATAAGTGCACCACCACCTGATGAAGCGTTTGTTGTGAAATCACCGCCAAGGCCGGGGATTGAACGATGTGCACGGAATGATGCGTAAACATGGAAAACTTCACCAAGTTCGCCGTTTTCAATCATTTTCTTTACACGGTTAACAGAATCATTATAACGGTTAACTGTACCGATTGAAAGCATTCTGCCTGTTTCTTTTGCAACTTCCTGCATTGCAAGTGCTTCTTTGAGTGTTCTTGCAGCAGGTTTTTCACAGAGAACGTCTTTTCCTGCTCTCATAAAGTCGATTGAAATCATAGCATGATGGTCATTGTGAGTACAAACTGAAACTGCATCAATGTCATCGTTATTTAAAATTTCTTTGTAGTCATATACTGCTTTACCACAACCATATTTTTCTACAGCAGCATCAGCTCTTTCAGGGATAATATCGCAGAAATATTTAATTTCTACATCTTCGTTTGCTAAATAGCTGGGTATGTGAGCGCTGTTAGCAATAGTACCGCAGCCGATGACTGCTACTCTTAATTTTGACATAAGATAACCTCCTTAGATTTTTGGGTTATTGACAAAAATAATCATATCAGTTATAATCGGTT